>JAEYOX010000100.1 GCA_023411265.1 Bacteroidota bacterium
TCCACACGGAATTCTATTCTTTCGTTGATGATATTATAAATTTCTCCCCAACCGGGAAATCCGCCTAAATTTCGGTCATCAATGAAAAGGTCCGCATCAATTTTTCTGGAAGCATTTTCACTGTCAAAAATCTCTCCTTCAAAACTAGAGTTCACTGCGTAAAATTCGATTCCGTTTTTACTGCAAAATTCCACAGCCTCACGCAAACTCTCACCATGGCGGTAGGTCCACAAAATCAGACGATAGCCTTCGCTCTGGAGCTTTCGCAGGGTTTCAAAAACAAAGGTTTTCGGCTTCCCGATTCCCGGATATGCATCATCAACGATGGTTCCATCAAAATCTATTGCGAGTTTTTTATTGCTTTTTAACATTTTGTAATATTCAGATTTGCAAAGATAAAAAAAGAGCCGGACAATTTCCGGCTCTATATAACTTTAACTTTATTAACTTTTTATCCATTTAAACTGATATTCAAGATCTGGCGTAGAAATTCTGTCGGTGACTCTTTGCAGTCTTCCCGGCAATTTCATCAAATATTCCTGAGCTTTCTGTGCTTGAACATTCAGGCCAACGATATGTTCTATTTTCCAATCGTCTAACAATTCTTGCAAAATATCGATATAATCCTGAGCAGTGTACACCATACAACGTTGTGCGGCATCGGAAAAATGTGACCAGAGTTCACCGGCTTTCTGGCCGCTTTCCCTCATCAGATGAGCAGGCATTACAATTTTCTTTTTCATCATATCTTCAAAAGCCAGCATCATTTCTGACGGATCCATTTCGAAAATCCTTTCTACAAAATTTTTGTACGCCTTAGCATGTCGAGCTTCATCTGCTGCAATAACAGCACACATTTTCGCTAATTTTTTGTTTCCTGTCTGTTTGGCAAAAGTACCCACCCGCCGGTGAGAAATATTGGTAGCTGTTTCCTGAAAACTGGTATATACAAAGTTTCTGTAAGGATCCATCGAAGTTCCGAGATCAAATCCATCCTGAATCAGATACTGTGTTGTAATCTCTACTTCCCGCATATTGACGCGTCCGCAGAGATACAGATACTTATTTAGAAGATCGCCGTGGCGGTTTTCTTCGGCTGTCCAACTTCTCACCCATTTACTCCAGCCGTTTCCGTTTTCCTGATCTACACCATCTATCCCCATAATCCAGCTTTCGTAGCTGGGAAGAGCTTCTTCGGTAATACAGTCGCCAATCAAAGTTACAAAGACATCGTAATCCATTTCATGGGCAAAAGTCTGTATCTCCTCAAGATCGTGTTTAAATTCCTCACTGGAAGGATCCGGGAGGAAATCTGAAGGTTGCCATATTTTTTCAACTGGAGTAAGGTATTTCTCCATGAAAGAGTCCACTTCTTTCCCGATGTTTTTCATCACCTCCAGCCGAACTAATTGATTATACATTTATTATTGAATATTATATGCTACAAAAATACATTAAAAGTAATGATTAAACTTATAAAATTATTCTGAAAACGTATATTCTATACTGTTTTTTACGAAACAATAACGTCTCCTGTCATAATTTCAGGAATTTCCAGTCCCATCACATGAAGCACAGAAGGTGCGACATCTCCCAATTTTCCAGATTTCAAAGCCCATTCTCTTTCTTTGTCCAATACAATCAGCGGAACCGGATTGGTAGAATGCTGTGTATTGGGCGATCCGTCCGGATTCATCATTACATCACTATTTCCGTGGTCGGCAAGAATGAATACCGTATATCCGTGTTCATACGCCGCCGTTGCTACTTTTTCGATACATTCGTCTACCGTTTCCGCTGCTTTTACAGCCGCGGAAAACACTCCGGTGTGACCTACCATATCGGCATTGGCAAAGTTTAAACAAATAAAATCGGCAGTTTCGTTTCTAATTTCGGGCAGAATCTGTTCGGTTATTTCATAAGCCGACATTTCCGGCTTGAAATCATATGTAGGTACGTCCTTTGGGCTGGGACAAAGAATTCTTTTCTCATTATCAAAAGGCTCTTCCCTGCCTCCGGAAAAGAAAAAAGTAACATGGGGATACTTTTCTGTTTCTGCCACACGAATCTGTGATTTTCCATTTTTCTCCAGAATTTCACCTAAAGTTCCGGTAAGAATATCTTCATTAAAAACAACCCGTACATTTTCAAAATCCTTATCATAATTAGTCATCGTGACAAAATATAGAGGTAGCTTGTGCATTCCGAACTCGGGAAAATCCCGTTGCGACAATACTTCCGTGATCTCTCTCCCGCGGTCTGTACGGAAATTGAAACAGAAAACAACATCTCCGTCTTCAATGGTTGCCATCGGCAAGCGGCTTTCTCGCAATTGAATAATCGGTTTCAGAAATTCATCTGTTATTTCTAATTTATAAGAGTTTTCAATAGACTGAAGCACATCGTGCGTCATGTGACCAATTCCGTTCACCATAGCATCATAGGCAATTTTCACCCGATCCCAACGCCTGTCCCTGTCCATCGCATAATATCTTCCGATAACAGAAGCGAGTTTGCCACCGGTAATTTCCATGTGATCGAGAAGTTCTTTAATAAAATCCTTCCCGGAATGCGGGTCACAATCGCGGCCATCTGTGAAAGCATGAACAAAAACGCGGTCAGAAATTCCGTTTTCGTGAGCAGCCGTCAGCAATCCTTTCAGATGATTGATGTGAGAATGAACTCCGCCATCTGAAGCCAAACCTATAAAATGAATTTTTTTATTATGAAGCAATGCGTACTCAAACGCTTGGGTGATGGTGTTTTCTTTACCTAAAGTAGCATTATCTACCGCCATATTCAGCCGAACCAGATTTTGATACACCACTCTGCCTGCACCAAGGTTCATGTGTCCAACTTCAGAATTTCCCATTTGCCCGAACGGCAAACCTACTGCAAGTCCGCTGGCTTCCAGTGTGGTATGAGGGAATTCACGATAACACCTATCCATAAAAGGAGTATGCGCGGAGGCAATTGCTGAAACATCGGGATTTGTTCCTAATCCCCAACCGTCTAATATTGCCAGTAATGCTTTTTTTGCCATTCAAATTAATTTCAGACAAATTTAAGAATATTAAAACATTTATTATTTCCTTTACACCATAATAATTCTTAATTTTACTCTTTAGTATCTGATTAAAAATGGATTTACGCGACCAACTGAAAAATCTTTTTCCTGAACATGAAGAGCAGGATTTCACCATGCCTGAAGAAAAATTTGAGCAGAAAGAACCGCTCGTCTGTAAATTTGAAAAGAAAGGAAGAAACGGAAAACCCGTCACTTTAATTGAAGGTTTTGAAGGCACAGATGAAGAACTGAAAAAACTTTCAAAAAAAATTAAAACCACATTAGGCATCGGCGGATCAGAGAAAGACGGATCTATTATTATTCAAGGGGATAACCGCGAAAAAATAATGAAAATACTTCAAGGTTTGGGATATAAAACAAAACGTGTAGGGGGATAAATCATCTTTTTGTTGAGAATTTAAAAAATATAAATATGTTGAATACACTTGCTGCTTCTGAACTGGTACTGAACGATGATGGAAGCGTTTATCACCTGAATCTTCTTCCTGAGGATATTGCGGGAAAAATAATTCTGGTAGGTGATCCGGACAGGGTTCCCAGAGTTTCGGAATATTTTGATAAAATTGAAATCAAAAAAAATAAAAGAGAATTTTATACGCATACAGGTATTTTGCGTGGAGAACGAATCACCGTAATGTCTTCAGGAATAGGTACTGAAAATAATGACATCGAGATGAACGAGTTGGATGCTTTGGTAAATATTGACCTGAAAAACAAAGAATTCAAAGACGAGCACATATCCTTGGAACTTTTTAGGTTAGGAACCTGCGGATCTGTAAATCCTGATGTGGAAGTTGATCAAATGCTGGTGACCCGTAATGTAGTCGGTTTAGACGGACTGCTTCGTTTCTATGCCGACTATGAATTTGAAAATGAATTTTCACGAAATTTCATGGCTGGATTTCCGTATGAGAACGTTAAGGGATTGCTTTATTTTTCTGATTGGACTGAGGAGATTTCCCATTATTATAAAGATGCAAAATATCATGGAAACACGGCTACATTTCCGGGTTTTTATGCACCTCAGGGAAGGCAACTGAGACTGAAAGCTTTGGATGACCGTTTTCTGGAAACGCTCAATGACTTGGGAGTCAGTAATTTTGAAATGGAAACCTCTGCGATTTATGGATTATCCAAACTTTTAGGACATAAAGCCCTGACAGTGAATAACGTAATTGCCAACAGAAGGCGCGGTGAATTTGCTGCTGATCATCATGCTTCCGAAAAGAAAATGATAGAATGGGTTTTAGAAAGAATTATTCCTTAAAAATAAAAAAGCCGTTTCAAAATCTGAAACGGCTTTCTCTTATATGGGGAACTATTATTTTCCCTGATTTTTCAGCAACATATCTTCTTTATCTTTAAACTCTTTTCTTTTGGCTTCGTTACGAGTAGTTTGATACATGCCTTTTAACAATGTGACTACATCAATATTGTTGGGCTCTTTCGCATACCAACTCTCCGCAACAGGAATGGCTTTTTCAAATCTTTTCCTCCGTTCATCCATTAATTTATTTGCCTGATCGGTTTTCCCACTGTCGCGCAGTGCTTTGTATTCATTGATGGTTTTTTCGTCATCGCCCATCATCAGGTAGGTAAGATTCATGTAGGCATTTGACATTTTCGGGTCAAGTTCAAGAGCTTTTCTGAATGCAGTTTCAGCATCGCTTTTCGTTGCCGGATCTTTACTTTGCAACACTCCCAGATTATACCAACTCACTGCATCATTAGGATTCAAAGATAGATTTCTTTTAAGTGCAGTAGTAAATTCATCGGTTTTCCCTGCTTTGTAATATGTATTACTCTGCAGTTCCGAGAGCCTATTGCTTTTGGGAAACTTCTTAACGGCTATATCCAGCACAGCCAGAGCTTCATCATATCTCTCTTCTTCTACCAAAAGCGAAGCGTAAGTTTCCTGCAATTCCTGTTCTATATTTTTGGAAGTTTCACTTTTAAAATCGGTAAAATCCGTACCCTTTTTCAAGGCATCCCATGTTATTTTGTCGAATTGCTGTACAGTTCCGGATGTTTTTTCTTTGGCTGTATAAGTCGTTTCTACACCGGTATATCCGCTGTCTATTAATTCTTTAAAAACTTCGATGGCTTTACTGTTGTTTTTTGCTGATATATAGCTCAGTCCTGAGTTGTATAAAAGCTGACCGCTGGTTTGTCCGAAAGCTTTAAGAAGATTATAAGATTCTCTAAATTTTTCAGCAGCCACGCCATAATTTTTAGCATTGTACGCATCCATCGCTGTTTTATTTGCAGACTGAATCACAGGATCTAATATAGCTGCTAACTTTGCCGTATTTTTCGGAATATAACTTTCTTCTTTCAAGCCAGAAATTCCAGAAGCATCTGCTGCCGATTTTCCTACAAAATAGACTCTGTTTTTATCAGAATCTCTGCCTGAATAAATTTTTGATTTGGCCATTTCATTAATTCTAACAAGATATGAAGCGCCTTCCGATGTTTTTCCTGAACGGAGGAGTGAAAGTCCTTTTGCAAAATAATAATTTTCCAGAAGTTCAGGCTCCAACAGTTCCATTCTTCCGTTCAACTGGGAGTCGGCGGCGGCAATCTGAGTTTGTGCTGTCGCTACATCACCAGATTCAATGGCTTTGAATGCTGCATTGATCTCTTTTTTCTGAGCGACAACAAGAGTTGCTGAGATCATAGCAAGGCTTAAGATTATTCTTTTCATTGCTTTTCTATTTTAAAGTTATTGAGAGTCAGCGATTATTCCTCATCGTTGCTCTCACGATTTTCTTCAATTTTTTTATTTTCTTTTTCTTCTTCTTTTTCTATTTTCTTCAACACTTTTTCATCACCCATATTGGTAAAGGAATTGTCGCCGGACTGCGGGGCGGCCATATAATCCGGATTATTGCTGTTTACATTCTCTGAGGGAACTTCCGGGCCGTCCATTTCTGCTTCTATCACTTCCTTATCCATTTCTACTTTGGCAATTGCAGCAATTTCATCATTATTTTTCAAGTTGATCAATTTCACTCCCTGAGTATTTCTTCCCATCACACGAAGTTCGTCTACACTCATTCGGATGGCAACACCGGATTTATTAATAATCATCAATCCGTCTCCATCTTTAACATTCTGGATAGCGATCAGATTTCCGGTTTTCTCAGTAACATTCAGCGTGATAACTCCTTTTCCGCCACGATTGGTAATTCGGTAATCTTCCACAGCTGTTCTTTTTCCATATCCTTTTTCAGAAACCACCAACACACTTTCATTTGCTACATCTTCTGCGATAATCATCCCGATCACCTCATCATTATCCTCTAACGTAATACCCCGAACACCGATAGAACCACGTCCCACTGCCCTCGCCTTTTCTTCAGGAAAACGGATACATTTTCCATTTTTGGTAGCGATCATGATTTCTGAACTTCCGTCAGTGAGTCTTGCTCCCAAAAGCTGGTCATTATCGCGGATTTCAATTGCGTTAATTCCATTGGTACGCGGTCTGGAATAGGCTTCTAACGAAGTTTTTTTCACCGTACCATTTTTGGTAATCATCACTACATTCATTTGATTTACATACTCTTCGTCTTTCAGATCGTTGGTACGAATGTAGGCTTTCACTTTATCATCCGGTTCAATATTGATGAGATTCTGAATCGCCCGTCCTTTGGCGGTACGCGAACCTTCGGGAATTTCAAAAACTCTGAGCCAGTAACATTTACCTTTTTCCGTGAAGAAAAGCATATACTGATGATTCGTGGCAGAAACGATGTATTCCAGGAAGTCTTCTTCACGGGTTGTTGCCGCTTTGTTTCCTACTCCGCCTCGGCTTTGGATCCGATATTCAGAAAGCAAAGTTCTTTTGATATATCCGGCATGCGAAATGGTAACAACTACGTTTTCATTCGGAATAAAATCTTCAATGGACAGATCTCCACCTGCGTAATCTATTTCTGTTCTTCTTTCGTCTCCGTATTTTTCTTTGATTTCCAGCATTTCTTCTTTAATGATTTCATATCTTCTGCTTTCGTTCGCCAGAATATCTTTTAAATCATTTATGAATGCCATAATCTCCTCATATTCAGCACGGATTTTATCGAGTTCCATTCCCGTCAGCCGGGCAAGTCTCAGATCCAAAATTGCTTGTGCCTGAATGTCAGAAAGTTCAAACTCTTCCATAAGGCCTTCTTTCGCTTGCTGAGGATTGGAACTATTCCGGATAATGGCAATGGCTTTATCCAGGCTTTCCTGAGTGGCAATAACCTTCATGAAACCTTCCAGAATATGGGCTCGATCCTGAGCTTTTTTCAGTTCAAACTCTGTTCTGCGGACCACAACTTCATGCCTGTGCTCCACGAAATGTTTGATAATATCTTTCAGATTCAGCTGCTCCGGCCTTCCATGAACAAGTGCGATATTATTCACGCTAAAAGACGTTTGAAGTGCTGTATATTTATACAAAAGATTCAATACTACATTAGGAATAGCATCATTTTTCAGTTCATAAACGATTCTCATTCCTCTTCTGTCGGATTCGTCTCGAATTTCGTAAATCCCCGGAATTTTTTCTTCTTTTACCAATTCCGAAGTTCTGATAATCATTTCGGCTTTGTTTACCTGATACGGAACTTCAGTTACAATAATCGCATTTCGGTTTCCAATCTCTTCAAAATTCACTTTTGCACGAATAACGATGCGTCCTCTTCCGGTATGGAAGGCATCACGAACACCGTCATATCCGTAAATAATTCCTCCGGTAGGAAAATCCGGGGCAATAATATGCTGCATCAGTTCATCAATGGTAATATCACGGTTATCAATATAAGCACAGATTCCATCCACCGATTCCGAAAGGTTGTGAGGAGCCATATTGGTAGCCATTCCCACTGCAATTCCTGAGGCACCGTTCACCAGAAGATTAGGGATTTTTGTAGGCAATACGGTAGGCTCTGTCATGGAATCATCGAAATTATTCTGAAAATCGACCGTTTCTTTATCCAGATCTGCTAGAATTTCATCAGAAATTTTCTTCAGTCGGGCTTCGGTATATCGCATTGCTGCAGGCGGATCTCCATCCATAGAACCGAAGTTACCCTGTCCGTCAACCTGAGTATATCTCAGGCTCCAGGGCTGAGCCATTCTAACCATGGCATCGTAAACAGAACTGTCTCCATGCGGATGATATTTACCCAAAACATCCCCGACAATTCTTGCTGATTTCAAATGTTTTCTGTTCGAAAAAACATTCAATCCGTACATCCCGTACAGGACTCTTCTGTGGACAGGTTTCAACCCGTCGCGCACATCCGGAAGTGCTCTGGAAACGATCACCGACATCGAATAATCAATGTAAGAAGATTTCATTTCATCAACAATATTGATAGGAATTAACCTTTCTCCTTCTGTATTCATATTCTTTTTTTAAATGATTTTCAACAAATTAAATCATTGAAAATTTTCCTGATTTTTTTAATAATAATAACGGACGAATTTACGAAAAATAACCGATTTTTGCGTTAAATTTATCCACAAGTATTATAAAATTTAACAAAACAATGAGTATCCTAAGTCTAACATTTCACAGTACCGAATCGGCATTAATACAATGGCAGGATTATATGCAAAATGAACTCCCGAGCTTGGTAGAAAACCTAATGAATGTAGATCAATATATACTTTCTGAAGTGGAAAGCGAGATGATTAGAGAAGGAAGTAATACAAATTTGCTTCTGTTTTTTTCCACTGAAAAACTACGTCGGGATTTTTTAGAAAGTGAACTACTGAATATTGAAGAAAGAATTACACAAATATTTGGCACAGAGGTTATAATTTTTAGTACTCTTTTGAATCCGAAAGATAAACTGATCAAAAAATAAAAGCAGCGAAATACATCCGCTGCTTCGAGTACACTTCCTTAATATCTCTTTTTATTTTTCTTAAATTTTTTATTTTTTTTTGCTTGTCCGGGAGCATAATCCGTTGCTTTCCCACCATAAATTTTCTTCGCTTGTCCGGGCGGTAACCTTTTAGCTTTGTGATCTCCGTGCGCTCTTGCCACCATACGCCCGTTTTGATACACTCTTCCGTTTCTATCGGTGTATACATCGCCTTGGCGATACACTGTTCCATCCGGAGCACGATAAACTCTTCCGTTATTACTGTAAGGATCATTGATTGTTCCACAAGAAGTAACCCCAAAAAGCAATCCTGCACCTAATAATATTTTGAAAACATTTTTCATTCTACAAATTTTAAAGTTATCATCAGGATTTCAATGATGATGCCAAACTGACAAATAGAATAGCAGAAAGCTATAACTCTTTTTTCAAAAATTTGCCAGTCAACGATTTTCTGCTTTTCATTATTTCCTCAGGAGTTCCTTTTGCTACGATGGTTCCGCCATGCTTTCCACCTTCGGGGCCAATGTCAATAATGTGATCAGCCAGTTTTATTACATCCATATTATGTTCAATAATAATGAAAGAATTTCCGAGATCAATAAGTTTATTAATGGCCTCCATTAATATTTTGACATCCTCAAAATGCAGTCCTGTCGTGGGCTCATCCAGAATATAAAGCGTATTTCCCGTCTGTCTTTTAGAAAGTTCTGTAGCAAGTTTGATACGCTGTGCTTCACCACCACTCAAAGTTGTAGATTGCTGCCCGAGAGTGATGTAGCCCAAGCCTACATCCTGTAATGTTTTCACTTTACTGTGAATTTTAGGAATGGGTTGAAAGAATAAAACAGCTTCATCAATGGTCATTTCCAATACATCAGAAATTGATTTTCCTTTGTAGCGCACTTCCAGCGTTTCGCGGTTGAATCGTTTTCCGTTGCAGGTTTCGCAGTGAACATACACATCAGGTAAAAAATTCATTTCGATTACTTTCAAACCACCACCCTGGCAGGTTTCGCACCGCCCGCCTTTCACGTTGAATGAAAACCTTCCGGGCTTATAGCCCCTGATCTTACTTTCAGGATGTTCAGCAAACAGGTTCCTTATCACGGAAAACATGCCAGTATATGTTGCTGGATTGGAGCGTGGTGTTCTTCCAATTGGAGTTTGATCCACATCTACAATTTTATCAATATTGTCGATTCCTTCTATCTTTTTATAAGGCAATGGCTCCTGAACGCTACGGTAGAAATGCTGATTTAAAATAGGATACAGAGTGCCGTTTATAAGTGAAGACTTTCCGCTTCCTGAAATCCCGGTCACTACAACAAGTTTTCCTAAAGGAATTTCCAGATTTACATTTTTAAGATTGTTCCCTCTGGCTCCTTTCAGTACAATGTTTTTTCCGTTTCCTATTCTGCGGTTCGCCGGTATTTCAATTCTTTTCTTTCCGCTAAGATAATCTGCAGTAATGGTATCAGCCGTTGCGAGGTCTTCCGGAGTGCCTTGCCAAAGAATTTCGCCGCCATGTTTTCCGGCCTTTGGGCCAATATCCAGTACATGATCGGCTTCCAAAATCATATCTTTATCGTGCTCCACAACAATTACAGAATTTCCGATATCCCGAAGATTTTTAAGCGAGGAAATCAGGCGTTCATTATCTCGCTGATGTAGCCCAATGGAGGGTTCATCCAAAATGTACAGCACATTCACCAACTGCGAACCAATCTGTGTAGCCAATCGAATCCGCTGTGATTCGCCACCGGACAGCGTTCTTGAGCTTCTGTTCAGGCTAAGATACTCCAGTCCGACATCCAATAAAAACTGAAGTCGGGTTTCAATTTCCTTTAAAATTTCATGAGCAATAATGCTGTTTTTTTTAGAAAATTTAGGCTTTACTTCGCGTAGCCATTCCTTAAAATCAGCAAGAGAAAGTGCGCTCACTTCAGCAATATTTTTACCGTCTATTCTGAAACTCAAACTTTCCTGACGAAGCCGGCTTCCACCACATTGCGAACAGGTCTCTTCCGTAGTATACTGTCTTGCCAGTGCAGTGCTGTAATAACTTTCTTTGTCTGCGATAATGTCTTCCAGATATGAAACCAGACCGCTAAAATTGATTTTCAGTTTTTTTGTAATTCCAGCGTGCTTCAACTCTACAGCCACTTCTTTTTTCGCTCCGTAATATATAAAATCTAAAGCCTCCTGTGGGATTTCCTGAAAAGGTGTCGAAAGATTTTTTCCGAAAATTTCAAGAATATTCTTGATTTGGCTGAGAACAAAATTATTGCTTTTAATATCCATTAACGGCAACAAAGCACCCTGGTTAATGGAATGTTTGGGATTTCCAATAAAATAATCTGTATTGATTTTTTTTATGGTTCCCAATCCTTTGCAATTCGGGCAGCTCCCCTTCGGAGAATTGAAAGAAAAAGTGTTGGGCTCCGGCAAAGCAAACGAATTCCCGGTATCGTCATCCATTAAATTTTTGGAAAAATAATGAACTTCTTCGCTGTTCAGTATTTGAATTCCGATAATACCTTCACCCATATCCATCGCTGTTCGCAGGGATTTTTCCATCCTGGTTTCGGTAGCATTTTCTCCGATGATCCAACGATCAATCACAATATCAATATCATGAGTTTTATACCGGTCAAGTTTGAGGTCGTATTCTATATCCCTTATTTCTCCGTCAATTCTGGCCTGTCCGTAACCTTTTTTAGCCATCTGGACGAAAAGCTCATGATAATGCCCTTTCCGGGAACGCACAACCGGAGCCAACAGCATTATTTTTTCACCTCTAAAATTTTCTTTGATGGTTTCGAGAATCTGATCTTCAGTGTAACTTACAAGTTTTTTTCCGGAACTTAGTGAATATGCATCCGAAACACGGGCAAATAAAAGACGAAGAAAATCGTATAGTTCAGTGACTGTTCCTACGGTAGAACGTGGATTTTTATTGGTGGTTTTCTGCTCGATGGCAATCACAGGGGACAAACCTTCAATTTTATCGACATCAGGACGTTCGAGTCCACCCAAAAACTGTCTCGCATACGCCGAAAAGGTTTCAATATATCGGCGTTGCCCTTCGGCAAAAATGGTATCGAAAGCCAGGGAAGACTTTCCGCTTCCCGACAAACCTGTAATAACTACCAGTTCATTTCGCGGAATTTTTACATCAATGTTTTTCAGATTGTGTTCACGAGCTCCGTAAACCTCTATATATTCTTTATTGTCTGTCATTATACAAAGATTCCGGGTTTTCCTGAAACCGGGAATTTTGCAAAATTACGGAATAATTATCGAAATTATTTCTGGGAACAACCTGTAAAATAAAGACCGTCGCCTTTTATTTTTTTCGTTTCGCCTTACTTTTGGATTTGGCCTGTGCACGATTAACGCCTGGTTTGTTTTTGGGAGGCTTCCTTTTGTGCGGACCTCCGAGGTTTATTTTTTTATTTTTATCTTTTTTCTCATGAAAAGCTCCTCCACCCTCAGTAATTTTAACAGTGTGAGCATTTTTCATTTTAATTTCTTCCTGTTCAGAAGCGATTTTTTGCGGGTTGATTTTTACTTCCTC
Organism: Bacteroidota bacterium; assembly: GCA_023411265.1. Lineage (GTDB taxonomy): Bacteria > Bacteroidota > Bacteroidia > Flavobacteriales > Weeksellaceae > Chryseobacterium_A. The sequence continues at coordinate 12,551 of JAEYOX010000100.1, forward strand.
AGGAAAGGGAACCATATTGATTTCTTTATTCATCAACATTTCAATTTCCAAGAGCAGCGATTCTTCTTTTTCTGTAATAAATGCAAGAGATTTCCCATCTTTGTCTGCACGTCCGGTTCGTCCGATACGATGAATATACTGTTCCGGAACTTCAGGAATTTCAAAGTTAATGACATGGGTGATGTCAGAAATATCCAGACCTCTGGCCATGACATCTGTTGTAATCAATCCGCGGATTTCCTCTTCCTCAAATCTTTTCATGGCTTTCAGTCTGTAATTCTGGGATTTATTGGAATGAATAATATCGAAATCTTCAGGGAAAAATTCATCAATTTTGGCAAAAAGCAAATCGGCGTGCTTTTTATTATTCGTGAAAATCAAAACTTTTGACATCTCTGTATCGGTTTCCAAGAGATATTTCAGCAAATTGATTTTGGTATTGAAGTTAGACACGCGGAAGGCCGATTGTTGAATTTTCTCTAGTGGAGTTCCCGATTTAGCCAACGAAATTTCAATGGGGTTAGCGAAATATTCATCCAGCATTTCATCCACGGCTTCCGTCATGGTTGCCGAAAAGAGGATATTCTGCCTTTTCGCCTTCATCATTTCAAATACATGAGTGAGTTGAGGCCGAAACCCGAGGTTCAGCATCTCATCAAATTCATCGATAATAAGTTTCTGAACTTCCTTTAATGAAATAGCATTGTCAATGGCAAGATCCATCACTCTTCCCGGTGTACCTACAAGAATATCACAACCGTCTTTGAAAAGAAGTTTCTGTGTATTAATATTTTTTCCACCATAAATTCCTATTACCCTGGCGCTAAGATTCCGGACAAGATTTTCTAAAATTTCCGATACCTGAACGACCAATTCTCGCGTCGGAACCAGAATAAGCACTGTCGGATTTCCTGATTTGTTGTACTTCCACATTTTGAGTACAGGAAGAAGATAAGCAAGGGTTTTCCCCGTTCCGGTTTGGGCAATACCCATAATATCACGGCCTGAAAGAATGGGCTTAAAGCTTTTCTCCTGAATTGGTGTAGGTTCAAACAGCTCAGAATCGGCTAAAACATTGAGAATTTTTTCAGGCAGATCAAAATCAGCAAAGGTGGTACTCATTAAAGGTATATTTTTTAGAAATTGGTACGGCTACCCGCATGTTTATTGCAGCAAATGTACAGAAATTAATTTTTTGCGAAAAAGAGCAATTCCTTCATTATTTGATTTTTCGTAATTTCACTCCCTATATAATAAGATAAAAAAATCAAAATGCGGTACATCTCACTATTGGCTGTCGGTATTCTCCTTTGCAGCTGCAATAAAAAAAACGATCAGGTTTCCACTACAGATCATGTTTCGGTTACTATAGATACTGCTACAAACTCAGAACCTGAGGCACTTCAGCGATGGATTGAATTTTATAAGACCACCGCTCCCGATTTTTCTATCGATAAATTTTCTCCGGCGGAAAGTTCGGAGATTAATTTTAGCAAAGGATATGTGCCGGGAAATTTTGACAGTGGGTTTAACCCAATCTATGAACCCTTTCTAATATATAATGAAAGTAAAACAAAATATCTTGATTTTGACAGTTACCATTGGCAGTTAGACGGAAAGGGAGTTCCAGGTTTTGAAGCCGATCAACAGGTGAATCTGGTACATATTCCAGAAGAGAAAGTAGAGCAAATCGGGTATTTTGGGCCTTCATTCCGGATCGAGGAAGGCTACTGGAAGGGAGATTCTATAGCTGTACTATTGGGAAACACCTATGAAAAAGTTCCTTTTTACATAAAATATGATTTCAGAAAAAACACAAAACAACACTTTCAGTACCCTGATACTCTGCAGGCTGAAAGGTCTTATTTCTATCACCGGCTAGCAGAGAAAGGCCTGAAGACAAAATAAAAGAAGCTGCACTTATGGGGCAGCTTCTTTTTGATCGGTAGTTGGTTCTCCTCATTCAGCAAGAATAATTCCTTTATTATTGCTGAATTCGATAACTCCGCTTTTTATTTTAAAAGAATAAACACTATCTTTTTCATTTTCTTTCTTGAATTTTTCGGCAAATTTTTCATTAATTTTATCGGTATAAAGTTTTATTTTACCATTTTTTAATGAAGCAACAATGGCCGCGTGATTCCTCATTACATGAAACTCACCGCTTTTTCCGGGCAGTAAAACAGATTTTACATCGCCATCAAAAACTACAAATTCAGGAGTTAAAATTTTTATATTCATTTTAAATTGCTTTTGGCTTTTGGTAAATTGCTATGGACAACACACCAGAAGCAGATTATGCGTTTTCAGCGAGCATCTTTTGTCCGGCTTCGATTGCTTCTTCAATGGTTCCTTTCAAGTTAAAAGCTGCTTCAGGCAGATGATCCAACTCACCGTCGATGATCATATTAAATCCTTTGATGGTATCTTTGATATCAACCAAAGCACCTGGAATACCTGTAAACTGTTCTGCAACATGGAAAGGCTGAGAAAGAAATCTCTGTACTTTTCTTGCGCGATACACCACAAGTTTATCTTCTTCGGAAAGTTCTTCCATACCAAGAATCGCAATGATGTCCTGAAGTGCTTTATATCTCTGCAGAATTTCTTTTACTCTCTGTGCAGTATCGTAATGCTCATCTCCTAAAATTTCCGGAGTAAGGATTCTGGAGGTAGAAGCCAGAGGATCTACTGCAGGATATATTCCTAATGAAGCAATTTTCCTATCCAGTACCGTTGTTGCATCAAGGTGGGCAAATGTTGTTGCCGGAGCAGGATCCGTTAAGTCATCCGCAGGTACATAAACCGCCTGTACTGAAGTAATAGAACCGTTTTTGGTTGAAGTAATTCTCTCCTGCATTGCACCCATTTCAGATGCCAGTGTCGGCTGATATCCTACCGCTGAAGGCATACGTCCAAGAAGTGCAGACACCTCTGAACCGGCCTGTGTAAACCGGAAAATATTATCTACGAAGAAAAGCACGTCTCTTCCCTGTCCTGCACCATCACCATCACGGAAATATTCAGCAATTGTCAATCCGGAAAGTGCAACTCTTGCTCTTGCTCCGGGAGGTTCGTTCATTTGTCCGAATACGAAAGTACATTTAGAATCTTTCATTTCTTCAAGATTAGCTTTGGAAAGATCCCAACCGCCTTCTTCCATCGAATGCATGAATTCTTCACCGTATTTAATAATGCCCGATTCCAGCATTTCTCTCAAAAGGTCGTTCCCTTCTCTGGTTCTTTCACCTACTCCTGCGAATACAGAAAGGCCTCCGTGTCCTTTTGCAATATTATTGATCAATTCCTGAATGAGTACGGTTTTACCCACCCCGGCACCACCAAACAACCCGATCTTTCCTCCTTTTGCATACGGTTCGATAAGGTCGATTACTTTAATTCCTGTGAAAAGTACTTCAGCCGAAGTAGAAAGCTGGTCAAATTTCGGAGCTTCTCTGTGAATCGGCAAACCGCTTTCTCT
>JAEYOX010000032.1 GCA_023411265.1 Bacteroidota bacterium
AGCTGATCTATTTTTCCTTCTAAAACTTTCAGTTCTTTCTTTCCGACTATGGCTCCCATTCTGGTTTCCCTGTTCAGTGGATTTCCGATTCTAGTCTGATCCAGAGCTTTTGACAGTGCATCCTGTACATCTCCGACCAGATGCTCAGGAACGATGATTCGTCGGATCGCGGTACATTTTTGGCCGGCTTTTGTGGTCATTTCGTTACGCACTTCCTTGATGAATAAAGCAAATTCAGGGGTTCCGGGTTTTGCATCTAATCCAAGGATAGACGCGTTAAGAGAATCGGCTTCCATATTAAAACGTACCGCATTTCCGGCGATGGAAGGCAAAGATTTTAATTTTCTTCCGGTATAGGCTGAGCCCGTAAACAATACCGAATCGCCGTCCTGTACGAAATCAAGAATATTTCCTGGTTCACCGGCGACTAATTGTAAGGCTCCTTCGGGAAGCCAACCACTTTCAATCATATCTTGAAATACAGCCTGAGTGAGGTATGAACCGGGAGTGGCAGGTTTTACAACACTGGGAACTCCGGCCAGCAAAGAGGTAGACAGTTTTTCCATCATTCCCCAAACCGGAAAATTATATGCATTAATCTGAACCGAGACCCCTTCGCTTGGCGTCAATATATGGGTGCCGAGATGTGTTCCGTTGGCGGATATTTTCTGTACGTCGCCATCCACCCAAAAAGGAGTATTGGGCAGCATTCTTTTTGCAAGCCCGCTATATGTGAAAAATGTACCGAAACCACCTTCAATATCTACCCATGAATCTGCATGCGTGGCTCCGGTTTTGTAGGAAAGTTCGTAATATTTTTTCTTTCTTTCGAGAAGATAGAGGGCAATTTTTTTAAGCATTTCTCCCCGGTCGTAAAAAGTCATGGCAGACAGGTTTTTGTAACCCACGGTTCTTCCGTAATGCAGGGCTTCTTCAAAATTAATCCCTTCGGTATCGGATATGGCTACGAGTTCACCGTTTACGGCATTTAAAAGTTCTATTCCTTCTCCGGAACCTTCAATCCATTGTCCGGCTATATAATTTTTTAGTTTCATTTTCTGTTTTTTAGTGATGTTTCGAACCCCGAAACAATAATTTTCTATTTTACAATTCCGTTACTTTCCTGTCAATTTTATACACGGTTCCGCGAAAACTTGCTACTAAAGTCTTGTCCTGATTCGTTATTTGAATGTCATAAACAGCTGTTTTTCTGGTGTCTGCAATCAGGGTGCTTTCAGCTGTTAAAGTATCTCCCATTTTCACGGCCTTTGTGAAATTAATGGTACAGGTCAGTGCCACGGATGCGTCGTTGGTATTATTAGATGAAAATGCCAGTGCGGAGTCGGCAAAGGCAAAAGTAATTCCTCCGTGGGCCGTTCTCAGTCCGTTGATCATTTCTTGTTTCACAGGCATTTCAATTAGACAGTACTTTTCGCGTACGTCAATCAGTCGAATACCCATCCATTGTGAGAAATAATCCTGATTGAGCATGTGTTGTGCAATTTCGAAAGGAGACATTATTAATGATTTAATTATTTGAAGACTCAAAATTGGAGTTTATAACGTATTTAATGCAGGGCTTTGTCTGTATCGTTCTTCCTGATATTTTTGATAGAGGTTTTGCAATGTTTCTGAAACTTTTTCATACCCGATTTCTGTGCCCCATGCCAGTAAACCCTTCGGATAATTGACGCCTTTTTGCATGGCCATTTCTAAATCTTCGTCGCTGGCAATTTTTAGTCTTTTGGCTTCCACAGCTTCGTTAATGAGCATGGCAATTATCCGCATAAAAATTTCTGAATATAATTCTTCGTTTTTCACAGGTGTTGGTTTTATTGCATTTTCAGCATAGTCATAAAATCCTTTTCCCGTTTTTCTTCCAAGGAGCCTCGCTTCGCTCATCCTTTGTTGCAGCAGCGAAGGTTTGTATTTCGGATCGTAGAAATAATCTTTGTAAACCGTGGTAGTTACAGCAAAATTCACATCTATTCCAATCAGATCCATCAATTCAAATGGCCCCATTCTGAATTTTCCGAGTGTTCTCATTGCATCGTCTACTTGTTCCGGAGTAGCGATATTTTCTTCCACAATACGAAGCGCTTCACCATAAAACGGCCTTGCAATCCTGTTGACAATAAATCCCGGAATGTCTTTCGCAATCACCGGGATTTTCTTCCAGGATTTCATTAATTCTGCTATTTCGGAATCTAAATTTTTTCTCGTTAAAAGCCCGGGAATTATTTCAACCAAAGGCATGAGCGGAGCAGGATTGAAGAAATGAATTCCGATAAATCTTTCCGGATGCTGTAAATCTGCAGAGAGGGAGGTGATGGAAATGGAAGAAGTATTGGATGAGATAATGCAGTTTTCGGAAACTGTAGATTCAACTTCGGCGAATACTTTCTTTTTAATTTCTGCATTTTCGATAATGGCTTCTATTACCAAATCGCAATTTTTAAATTCCGATAGAGACGTGCAGGAAACAATACTGCCAAAAATTTTCTCTGATTCTTCCTGTGTTAACTTTTGTTTTTCTACCAGTTTCACCAGTGTAGATCGCAGTGTGCCAAGAGATTTTTCGGTTTGGCCGATATTGGCATCATAAAGATAAACCTTACAGCCGGCTGATGCGGCCACCTGTGCTATGCCGATTCCCATAGTTCCGGAACCGATTATTCCAATATTTTTCATAAACGCTAAAGATACAAAAAAGATAGTTTCAGGAAATCCAAAACTATCTTTTATATAGAGTGATTATTTTTATTTTCCTTTATAAACCGGCTTCCTCTTTTCTAGAAATGCCGCCACACCTTCGCTAAAATCTTCCGTGTTGGCTGCGCGCTGCTGCAGTTCTGCTTCCAGACGAAGTTGCTGTTTCAGGGTATTGTCATAGGATTCAGCAAATGCCCTTTTAGTGAATTTGAAAGCTGATGTTGGCATTTCCGATAGTTTTTCAAGAATCTCCATGGATTTTTTCCTGAATTCATCTTCGCTGAAAACCTCAGCTACCAGCCCTAAGCTTTTAGCTTCTTCAGCGTATATTTTTTTTCCTGTAAAGGCTAAATAATTGGCCATTTGTCGACCTAAAAGTTTGGGAAGAAAGTAGGTTCCTGCGGTGTCCGGAATAAGGCCGATTCCGGAAAATGCCTGTGAAAAATAGGCTTTCTCTGAAGCTAAGGCAAAATCGCAGATCAGTGAAAGCATGGCTCCGGCACCTACTGCGGGGCCATTCACCAGGGAAATGACCGGCTTTTTGCAACGGGTAAGTTCCAAAACAAGCGGATTATAGAAATCTGAAACCAATTTTTTGACAATAGAAATATCGTTTTTTTCATCGCGGTCTGCAAACGCTGCTGCGAGATCCTGGCCGGAACAGAAAGCGCGTCCTCTTCCCGAAATTGCTGCTACGCGAACGTTGTCGTCTTCATTGCAATAGATGAAAAAATTCTGTAAATCCTTTATTGTCGGTCTGTTGAGCGCATTCATCGTTTTCTCGTTGTTGAGGTAAGCAATCATCAGTTTGCCATCAAAATGGGATTCAATGTCCAGTTGAGTAATCATAATTAATTTATTTTGTATGCTGACGAAAATACAACAATTAGGTGATATTTTAAAAGAAAACTCGCCTTCACAT
>JAEYOX010000036.1 GCA_023411265.1 Bacteroidota bacterium
CGAGAAAAGAAAAATGGCAGCAGCCAAAAGAATACAGAAACAAATCACTAAATTTGGCCTGACTGGCAAAGACATCGATTTTGTAACAGATTGAAAATCAATAGTAAGTTTTTACGTTAGTCAGAATGCTACCAAAACACAACCTAAAAAACAATATCAATGAAAAAATACTTTTTAAAAATAATTCCATTTTTCGCATTAATTATTCTATTTGCAAAAATGTTAAATTGGTTTCTAAATTTTTCTGATACTACAAATAGTATAATAAATTCATTAATGTTTACTTTAATCGGAATTTCATACTTGATTTTTAGTTTTAGTTTAGAAAATAAATTAAACAAAATTACTTTAGCAGTTTGTGGTTTATTTTTAATATTATATAATTTTTTACCTGAAAATAATTATGTTACAATTTCAGGTATTTTTGCAATTATAATTCCAATGCTTATTGGCAAATTTTCGAAAGAAACTAAAGAATCGATAAATACCTAATAAAAATCCACTAGAGTTAACACGGGTAACCGTTGCACAACCCCTATTTTCAAGAATCAAAGATAAAAAATGGCCTCTATGGAAGTGATTTCCGGGAGGTTTATTTTTTAAGCAAATCTTAAAATCCTAAAATTCGGATGGCTTAAAAATGAGTTTTTAAAGTCGCTAAAAAGCCTTTTCAGAAAAGTGTGTACTTTCCCTTGTTTCAGGGAAACAACTTGGACCATCGGGACTGGTTTTATCACTACAAAACGCAGGTATTTTTTCAGGTTGTAAGTCAGGGCTGCCATCAAAACGTGCTTATTGGCTTGAGGTAGCCCACGTGAGTTGATGCGTTTCATATTGTGATGGTTGATGAGCGTTCCCAAAACAGGTTCTACCGTGCTGCTACGGCGTTTAGTCAGAAAACGAGTGTAGTTTTTGTCACGGTTTAGCTTTTCGTGCATCTGGTCGTACAAAGGTTTGTGAAGGCTGTCTTCTATCTTTTTGAACTTGGTCATCCTACCACAACATTCCGCCCTGAGCGGACATTTCCCGCAATCTTTTTCACTGCTGCGATAGCTTTTCTTTTGATAACCTTTGCTATCGGTTAAAATACGTTTAAAAGGCAGAAAAGCTTGGTTACCCCCTTCTTTGATACATTCATAACGGTTCGAAACAAACTCAAAAATACTTCTTCGCCAAATAGTTGTCGGGTACGGCTGATGGTGCTGTGCCAAGGCAGCTCTTCATCCAGATCATAACCCAAAAACAAACGAACACTCAAACTATCGGAGCAATAACGAAGTAGTGCCCGGTCGCTGTTGATATTGTTGAGATAACCTACCAGCAATATCTTGAAGAAAACAACCGGATCGATGCTCTGCTGTCATTCTGTTCCGTAGTATGCTGCGGTTGCCTGATACAGAAAATGAAGTTCTAAATGTTGCTTTACTTTGCGATAAAAATCATTTGGAGGAACCAAACTGTCTAAACTCAACTGGTAAAACAATTTGGGGGTGAAGTCTTGTGTCCTTGCATACGCAAATTTACGACAATAATACAGTTTAAACAATTGAAGCACAATATTTTAACGATGTTTAATAAACACATGCTATATGTCTTAATTGTTTATCTTTGAAAAGGAGTTGTGCAACAAGCACACGGGTTTTGCAAAAGGCGGGGTTGAGAGCGCAATAGAACTACTCTACTTTTAGCCGCTTCTTCTTTTCCACTTCACCAATTTTTGTAATTTAGGTTCGTGGAAAAAGCATTCGCTTAGGGCAGGCATAGTTGAGTGTTTACAACTTCTAAGTCCCGCCCTTCGCAAATACTCTTCCCGTTGTACGACATTTTACCGAGATCCGCCTCAAAAAAAATTTGTATTGATTTAACTTTTTTCTATATTTGTATCCAAATGAATACAAAATGTACTTTATTGAAAAAACAAATGATTTTGATAAATGGCTACGGAAAGTGAAGGATATTAGAGCAAAGGCCAAAATTTTGTTCCGAATTCAAAAACTGGAAAATGAAGAACATTTTGGAGACTGTAAACCTGTTGGAAATGGAATCAGTGAACTGCGAATAAATTATGCTAAAGGTTACAGAATCTATTTTAAAGAAACAGACGGAAAAATTATCATTTTGCTGATTGGCGGAGATAAATCAAGCCAGCAAAAGGATATCGAAAAAGCAAAAGAAATTTGGGAAAAAATCAAAAATTAAAGGAAATGGACATTACAAAATTTGACATTGCAGATTATTTGGACAGCAACGAAATGATTGCCGAATATCTTAATATTGTCCTTGAAGAAGGCGAAGATTCTGAAATTGTTGTTGCCATTGGAAATATAGCAAAGGCAATCGGAATGACAAAAATTGCTGAAGAAACCGGAATGAGCAGACCAAGTTTATACAAGGCGCTATCTGAAGGTGCAAAGCCACAGTTTTCAACAATAATGAAAGTTTTAAAAGCAGTAGGCGGACAGTTAAGAGTGAACCCAATAAACGCATAAAAAAACGTCGTAACTAAGCTTTCGTTGGGCTTGAAAAGGCAACAATGAAAGCCCGTTGAACGGAAGCTTCGGTGGCTTTTTCTGTCAGTCTATGGAGTTTTCGTTTTAGGAATTTAGATGTACAAAGCAGTTTTTTAGAAGGACTGCTTTTTTTGGGGCTTTTGGGTAACCTTTTGGAGTGGTTTTCTTCGAGTTTTCGGCATTGCAGAACATAATCTCCCTTACCCGCAAAGCTTATTTTGCAGACATTGGCTGGATAACGAAAAGGTATTCCGATGGCGGACCACGCTGGCCAAAAACGGCAATAGTCACCAAATTTCCCGCTTTACAGCATCGGCATTTTTTGAGCAGTGGTTTGGGTTTTACCTCCGGCATCTTGATCTTTAAATCTGACTGTAAATTCTGCAGTTCCCCACGCTGCTGCTCAGCAGGCCGTAATGCCGGATCCGTACAAATCTCTTCGGCAGGATATGAAGACTGTGTTGTTGTAAGCACACCCTAGCAACAGGTACATAACTGCGCAGTTTGAAATAGCGGAATAAGATTGTATATTTGTTTAATTCTTTGGTAATGGGAGACATGCGCCCGTCGCTAGGTTGTGGCCCGTTAGCAATTATACACACAATAACCAATTCAGTAAAATTGAATCATAGATTTTACACTAAGAGCATAAAAGAGCAAAATAAAATTCTTTTTATAATTGCTATTTCAGCAATTGCAATCATTTTATTGTCCATCATTCTCTCAATCTATTCAAAAATATACCTCATCGGGATTTTCACGATTATCATAGTGCTGTCCATAATTGCCCCTTTTTACGATATGCCTTCCTTAAAAAAGAATGGGAGCGTGATTTATTTTTCATCTTTACTTATAAGTGAAAAACCTAAAAATGGACTTATAAAAATTCATGGGGGGGACTTTATTTGATTACTATTTCGTCATTGACAAAAAAATGAATGGAACGCAAAGAACCAATTTTATCCTTCAACAGTATTTGGATGGACTATTGCGCCTAACCGAAGCGTATGAGAGTGATAAGAAAATGAAAATTCGAGGAACTAGCTACATCATAAATGAAAGAACCGCAAAAAAAATGGGCTTTAAAATCGTTGAAACGGACATATTGCAAAAAATGACCATGATTATTAACTACTTCAATATTTTAATTTCAAACTCAATCGCTAAAAATAAATTATCATTTCCAAAATTAAGCAGAATTAAAACATTTGAAACGGATATCTGTCAGCTGACTGAACATAAGGAACTTATTGAAAAATTAAATAGTTCGTTACGTAGTTCCATTACCAATGAAAGCAGAATTACATAAGAAACTAAGAATACAAACAAGGATTTCAAGATGTTATACACGCCGAAAGCCACTGCCTATAACAAAAATAACCGTTGCCATCCCCTATTTTCAAGAATCAAAGATAAAAAATGGCCTCTATGGAAGTGATTTCCGGCGTGAATCGCCAGTTTTTCGGGTAGCTGCGAAAAGTTAGCCCTCATTGTAAAAACAAGACCCCATTGGCCTTACCAAGTTCATCCATCACACCAACAAATTCATAACTTTGCAGCATGGAAGAATTACAAGAAATAGCAGAATTTAAAACATCTCCCGAATTAGTAGAAAAATTACAACAATACAGCATAAAAAAAACCTATGAAGCAGGTGATATTATTCTAAATGAAAATGCCCACATTCGCTCTATTCCTATTGTTACCAAAGGAACTTTAAAAGTTATCCGAACAGAAGAAGACGGAAGGGAAATTTTGTTGTACTACATTAGAGCAGGCGAAAGCTGCATCATGTCTTTTCTGGGCGGTCTGCACAACGAAACCAGCAAAGTGAAAGCAGAAGTTGAAGAGGATGCCGAAATACTTTTTTTACCCATTGAAAAAGTATCGTTGTTCATCAAGGAATATCCTGAATGGTTAGATTACATTTTCCGTTTGTATCATAAACGTTTTGAAGAATTGCTGGAAATTGTAAACGCCATTGCTTTCAAAAAAGTAGACGAAAGAATGTTGGCTTTGCTAAACAAAAAGGCCGAACTTACAGGAAGCAAAACTTTGAGTATCACCCACGAGCAATTAGCCAACGAGTTAGGAACTGCCCGCGTTGTGGTTTCCCGATTATTAAAACAATTGGAAGAAATCGGAAAAGTGAAATTGGGCAGAAACAAAATTACGCTTGTGTAACAAAAGTGGCTGTATAGGTTTTTGAGTTGGTGCAATTTTGCAGCATCAGTTTCAAGAATTTATGGACATAGCAGGTTATTTTGCATCAATTTTTATTGGCATTTCTTTAGGGTTAATCGGAGGCGGCGGTAGTATTCTTACCGTTCCTGTTTTGGTTTATTTGTTTCGTGTGGACGCAGTTTTAGCAACTGCTTATTCGCTTTTTATTGTCGGAACTACAAGCGTTGTAGGTTCATTTTCCTACTTCAAAAAAGGGTTGGTTAATATCAAAACGGCTGTTGTGTTCGGAATTCCCGCCATTGCAGCTGTTTTCCTCACAAGAGCCTATATCGTGCCCGCCATTCCACAGGAGATTTTTACCCTCGGAAATTTTACCGTTACCAAGAGTATTTTACTGATGTTGCTTTTTGCCGTACTGATGATTTTTGCTTCCTACAGTATGATTAAGAAAGACAAAAAATGTTGCGAAGAAGACCCCCAAAAACAACAGTTCAATTATCCCTTAATTCTTGTTGAGGGCACAGTGGTAGGTATTTTAACAGGACTTGTAGGTGCAGGTGGCGGGTTTTTGATCATTCCGGCGTTGGTTGTGCTAAGCAAATTACCTATGAAAGAAGCGGTAGGGACTTCGTTAGTCATTATCGCAGCAAAATCATTGATTGGGTTCTTTGGAGAAAGTAGCGAAACAGTTATTGATCATATTTTCCTTGCAAAAGTTACCGCCTTTGCCATTGTCGGAATTTTTATCGGAATGGCACTTTCCAAAAAAATTGACGGTTCAAAACTGAAACCCGCTTTTGGATGGTTTGTACTAGTAATGGGCATTTACATCATCATCAAAGAAACAATTTTGAGATAATTTTTTCTTGTGTAACCAAAGTAGCGGTACAGCAGAAAGCAACTTCGCAATTTTGCATTATCAAATAATAAAAAATAAGAACAATGTCACAAACACATTTTTACGAAGTAAACATTCAATGGAAAGAAGGAAGAATTGGCGAGTTGTCATCACCTGTTTTAGAAAAAACCGTTGAATGTGCCACACCACCTGAGTTTCCAAACGGAGTACCCAATATTTGGTCGCCCGAACATTTATTTGTAGCGGCTATCAACAGTTGTTACATGGCTACTTTTTTAGCAATAGCAGAGAACTTTAAAATAGAATTAAAAGATTTTAGCTGTAAAACGATTGCAAAATTAGAAATGGTAGACGGAAAGTATCTGATTACGCAAGCTGAAATGTTTCCAAAAATAACACTTGCAAACTCCAGCACCAATACCGAAAAAGCAATACGTGTTGCCGAAAAAGCAAAAGCTGGATGTCTTGTTACCAATTCTATGAAAACTGAAATTATACTTCCTACAACAATTAATCAATAACCAATCTCAACATAAATAATTATGAAAGTAGAACAAATTTATACCGGATGTTTAGCACAGGGTGCTTATTACATCACTTCCAATGGAGAAGCAGCCATTATTGACCCATTGCGTGAAACGCAACCTTACATTGACCGCCTGGAAAAAGACGGCGTTAAACTCAAATACATTTTTGAAACACACTTTCACGCTGATTTCGTTTCGGGACACATTGATTTGAGTAAGAAAACAAATGCACCTATTGTTTACGGTGCTACGGCTCAACCCGAATTTGAAGCGATTGTTGCAGAAGATAATCAAGTGTTTGAAATCGGAAATGTAAAAATAAAAGTTTTGCATACACCCGGGCATACCATGGAAAGTTCTTGTTATTTATTGATCGATGAAAACGGAAAAGAAACAGCTTTGTTTAGTGGCGATACACTTTTCTTAGGCGATGTAGGCAGACCCGATTTAGCACAAAAAGCGGCTCATATGACACAGGAAGAATTAGCGGGATTGCTTTACGAAAGTTTGTACAACAAAATTCTTCCTTTGCCTGATGACGTTACTGTTTATCCTGCTCACGGAGCGGGTTCGGCTTGTGGTAAAAACATGATGAAGGAAACGGTGGATACATTGGGTAATCAAAAGAAAATGAATTACGCATTAAACCAACCCAACAAGGAAGCATTTGTCAAAGCCGTTACAGACGGTTTACTTCCGCCACCTGCTTATTTCGGAATGAATGTAGCAATGAATAAAAAGGGGTACGACAGTTTTGATGAAGTCTTGAAACATGGAATGAAAGCCCTTTCAGCTGAAGAATTTGAAGCAGCAGCAGAAACCACAGGAGCTTTGATTTTAGATACACGAAACGACAAAGAATTTGCAAAGGGTTTTATTCCGCAATCTGTCAATATCGGTTTGAGTGGCGATTTTGCTCCTTGGGTAGGCGCTATGATTGTAAATGTAAAACAACCAATTTTGTTGGTTAACGACAACGGAAAGGAAGAAGAAGCCGTTACACGTTTGAGCCGTGTGGGGTTTGATAATGTGTTAGGACATTTGTCCGGAGGTTTTGATACTTGGAAAAACGCAGGGAAAGAAACCGACACTGTAAACCGTATCACCCCCGAACAATTTGCTTCGGATGTAAAAATTGGAGAACACAAAATTATTGATGTTCGTAAGGAAAGTGAATTTGCAGCCGAACATGTGGAAGAAGCCTACAGCAAACCATTGGCTTATATCAACGATTGGGTGAAGGATATTAATCCACAAGAACATTTTTACTTGCATTGTGCAGGTGGCTACCGCAGCATGATTGCAGCGAGTATTTTACAGGCAAGAGGTTACAGAAACTTTACCGAAGTAGAGGGCGGTTTTAATGCTATTGCAAAAACCGATGTTCCTAAAACCGATTTCGTATGTCAAAGCAAAATAATTAATTAAAAATGGAGAATTGACAGTGGAGAGTGGACAACTTTCAACTTTCAAATTATCAATTATCAATTCAAAAATATGTTTGGAATTTTAAAAAATATGTTTGCACCTACAGACAACAGCGGATTGAAAGAAGCTGTAAAAAACGGTGCGTTTTTAGTGGACGTTCGCACACCTGCCGAGTTTTCGACAGGAAGCGTAAAAGGTGCGGTAAACATTCCACTGGACAAAGTACAAAGCCAATTATCCAAATTCAAAAACAAAAAAAACATCGTTGTTTTTTGTAGAAGTGGAAACCGTAGCAGTCAGGCAAAAAGCATTTTGGAACAAAACGGTTTTCAAAATATAATCAATGGTGGTACATGGCAAAATGTAAACCAAGTTGCAAATGAGTAAGGATGAAAATATAAAAGATGTAAGCTATGAAGAAATTCGCTAAAAAACATTTGCTCACAATCAGTGGTGTATTTGTTGGAGCAATTGCAGGCTATTTTTATTGGCAACAAGTAGGTTGCAGTTCGGGAAGTTGTGCCATTACGTCAAACCCGACTAACAGCACCATTTACGGCTCAATTATGGGCGGACTTTTATTCTCTATGTTTCAAAAAGACAATAAAAAATCAATATGACATTTCAGGAAATGATAAATCAGGATAAACCTGTATTGGTGGACTTCTTTGCCACTTGGTGCGGTCCGTGTAAAATGATGTCGCCCATTTTGGACGATGTGAAAAATCGTGTTGGCGAAAATGCAAGCATTATCAAAATTGATGTGGACAAAAATCCGCAGGCAGCAGCCGCATATCAGGTGCGTGGTGTGCCTACTCTTATTTTGTTCAAAAACGGCAAACCGCTTTGGAGACAATCAGGCGTTGTACCTGCAAACGAACTGGAAAAATTGATTAACGAAAACAAGTAAAAACAAAAATGATAGAATTTATAAAGCAGCCCTGGCCTTGGTATGTAGCGGGACCCTTAATCGGATTAACTGTTCCTGCATTATTGATTTTGGGCAACAAATCTTTTGGCATCAGCTCATCGTTGCGACACATTTGTGCTTCGTGTATGCCTGCCAATATTCCGTTCTTTAAATACGATTGGAAAAAAGAAGTGTGGAATTTAGTTTTTGTGTTTGGCATTTTTTTAGGCGGAGCAATAGCCATTAACTTGTTGTCAAGTCCTAATCCTGTTGAAGTTAATCCCAAATTAGCCCAAGAATTAGCCGGTTACGGCATTACAAACTTCAACAACCTAGTTCCCGAAGACATCATCAATTGGCAATCGTTGTTTACGCTGAAAGGATTTTTGCTGATGGTTGTCGGTGGCTTTTTAGTAGGTTTCGGCACACGTTACGCAGGTGGCTGCACCAGCGGACACGCCATTATGGGATTGTCTAATTTGCAATGGCCATCGTTGATTGCGACCATTAGTTTTATGATTGGTGGCTTCATTATGGCTAATCTCATTTTACCTTTTATTCTCTCTTTGTGAGTGGAGTGGACAATGGAAAGTGGAGAGTGGACAATGGACAATGGAGAGTGGAAAGTGGACAACTCTCAACTCTCAACTTTCAACTCATTCCAAGGTTTTGTTTAGTAGTTTTTACCACGCTGATTAGCAATTTTAGTAACTCTTTAATTTTTTGAGAAATGTTCACATACGTTTCCATGGATATATATGCGGAATCCTTTAAAAGGTCAATCCAATATTCGGTTTCATTAGCTTCTTTCAAAGCAATGTTCATTTTATTGAGAAAATCTTTTTTGCTTTGTGCGTGTTCAGCTTCACGAATCAAAGCCCCTATAGCAGTTCCACTACGAAGCAACTGCTTGGATAAAACAAACTCTTTCTGCTCCGAAACCAAATACTTGTAAAGCGAAATAATATTTAATGCAAAAGTGTAAGATTTTTCAGCAACAACTCCTTTAGCCATAAAAAATAATTTTAACAAAGATAAAAATGAATAAAAATACCATCACAAAATCGTCAACTTTTAATTCTCAACTTTCAACTGAAAAAGAACTTCGTGAGTTAGATGCCATGTGCGTAAACGAAAGCCAATTGGAGCACAAATGGTATCACAATATAAAATACTTAATCGTCGGAATTTTATTCGGCATCGTGTTCGTAAAAGCAGAAGTAGTCAGTTGGTTTCGCATACAGGAAATGTTTCGTTTACAATCGTTTCATATGTATGGAATTATTGGGAGTGCCGTTGTTGTGGGCATGATTTCCGTTTTCTTGATAAAAAAATTAAACATTAAAACCATTTATGGCGAGCCAATTAAGATTTCACCAAAAACATTCAACAAAGGACAAATCTATGGCGGTTTGATTTTTGGTTTTGGCTGGGCCATTACAGGTGCTTGCCCGGGTCCGTTGTTTGCACAAATCGGAACAGGTGCAACTGTTATTGCCGTTACACTTTTGAGTGCTATTGCAGGCACCTGGGTTTACGGATTTTTAAGAGAAAAATTACCGCATTAAAAGCCAACGATGAAAATTTAATTTTTATTAACTATATTTGAAAATAGTCTGTGGATTTTTTTCACAGACTACTCTTATGGGTAATGAATGGTACAAGGACGCTGCAACAAAGAACAATGAAATACATTTTGACTTTATTACTTTTGGCATCAACCAACTTTTCCTTCGGACAAACGAAGTCGGAAAAAGACAGGTTAACCGTTAATCCAAATTACGACAAGACATTAGCTGACCAATTAGGTGGAGACGATTACGGAATGAAAAGTTATTTTTGGTCATTTTGAAAACAGGTGCAAACACCACAGCTGACAAAGAACTTATCAGTGAAAGTTTTAGGGGTCATCTCAATAATATCAACCGATTGGTTGAAGACGGAAAATTAATTGTAGCGGGACCTTTTGGAAAAAATGAAAACAATTACAGGGGTATTTTCATCTTCCATAACATTAAATCAATTGAACAATCAAAAGAATTGCTGCAAACAGACCCAGCCATACAAAACGGACTGTTGGACTATGAAATTTTTACCTGGTATGGTTCGGCTGCACTTCCTGAATATTTACCATTTTCCGAAAAAATCTGGAAATCCAAACCTTAAAAATCAACGATGGCAGCGCTAAAAACCAAACAAAACAATGCAGACGTTCACCAATTCATCCATACGTTTGCGGACACAGAATCAAAGAAAAAGGATAGTTTTGAAATCCTGAAACTAATGCAGGATTCCACAGGTTTTGAACCTAAGATGTGGGGCGATTCCATGATCGGATTTGGACAATACCATTACAAATCCGAAAGAAGCAGACAGGAAGGAGATTGGTTTCTGGTAGGCTTTTCACCCAGAAAAACCGCGATTTCCTTATATGTATATTCGGGGACTGCGGCTCAGGATGATTTATTAAAAGATTTAGGGAAATTTAAAATGGGAAAATCCTGTATCTATGTTAAAAAATTATCCGACATTAACCAAGAAACACTCGTGAAGCTCATTAAATCAACCGTCGAATTCCTACAAACAAAACATGGCCAATAATATGGACAAAGCGACCCAAACCATGATAGCCAACCTGCACAAGAATACAGGTAAAACATTGGAGCAATGGATAGATATTGTAAAGAAGCAAAACTTTACAAAACACGGAGAAGTCGTTAAGTTCCTAAAAGAGGAGCACGAATTTACCCACGGATTTGCAAACCTTGTAGCACACAAAGCCAACGAATCGGATGCAGCATCAGCAGAAAATACGGACGACCTGATCACCAAGCAATACAAAGGAAAAGAACATTTTAAAGACATGTACGACAAACTCATTTCTGAAATTCAGACTTTCGGAAACGACATAGAAATTGCACCCAAAAAAACCTATGTGAGTTTAAGACGAAAAAAACAATTTGCAATTTTAAATCCTGCCACCAAAACCCGTTTCGAAATAGGCATCAACCTCAAAGGACAAGAACCCAAAGGAAAACTGGAAGCAGAAAAACCCAATGCAATGTGTTCACACAAAATAAACCTCACCGACATAAAAGACGTGGACAAAGAAGTATTGGAATGGATAAGAACAGCTTATAACAACGCCGGATAAAAGAACTACGCTCCCCTTCAGTAAGATCAAAGCAAAACCTTCTGGAGCTTTTTTAGACTGAACATCTAGGTTTTCATTAATTTCAGAAACTCAATAAATCATCATCACTTCTCCAAATCATAGGTCAGCACATCTCCCTTTAGCACAATCGGTGTGCCAATATTATTGGTGAACACATTTCCGGTTCCGAGTCCTTGAGGCATGGGATTATTTTTGGTGAACACGTACTGTGCGATAGCATTCAGGCCGATATTGCTTTCCAGCGCAGAGGTAATCCACCATCCGGTATTGGTTTTTTCTGCTGCAGAAATCCACTCATCACTTCCAGAAAAACCACCGACTAATGAGGGTTTCAGGATAATATACTGTGGCAGTATCTCTTCCAACAATATTTGCTTTTCGGAGTGCTGATTGACGCCGATCAGTTCCTCATCCAGCGCGATGGGTACGGGAGTACGGCTGCAGAGTTGTTTCAACGCCGTTCGGTTTCCGGCTTTTATAGGCTGCTCAATGGAATGAATATTAAGTTGAGCAAGTTCTTCTAATACTGTTGTGGCTTGATCCGGAGAAAAAGCACCGTTCGCATCCACGCGCAATTCCAGATCCTGCGCCGGAAATTGAGTTCTGAGAATTTTCAAAATTTTGAGCTCGGTTTTCCAGTCACTACCTATTTTCAGTTTGAGGCAACCGAATCCCTGCTGCAATTTCTCCCGGATCTGTTCCTGCATATATTCTGCATCGCCCATCCAGATGAGTCCGTTGATTCTGATGCCCTTTTTTCCCTCCGTAAATTCACTGCGAAAATACAGACTGCCGCCGTGTTTAAGATTCAGCATGGCCTGTTCGTACCCAAACCAAAGCGAAGGGAAGTTACGCAACTCCTCTTTTAATACATCAAAATCTTCGTTGATATTTTGACAAAGCCATTGCAATTTTGATTCGTATTCCGGAACATCATCACAACTCAATCCGCGAAACAACCCGCACTCACCTATTCCATTTCTGGCGTTTTCTGATATTTCGAGAAGGTAAGTTTCTTTAGTATGAAGAATCCCACGAGAAGTTCCGCCAGGAGTTTTGAAATGCAAAATGTGACGGCGATAGGCAGCAGTTTTCATCAGGTTTCTATTTAAAAAAGACGCCTAAGCGCCCTTATACATTGTTTTATGTTACTCTCTTGTGGCATCAATTCTCATAAATTCTTCAGCCTTTTCCACCATATTTTTACTTCCGCAGAAGAAAGGAACCCTCTGATGCAGTTCCGTCGGTTCCAAGTCCAGAATTCTGTTGAAACCATCGGTTGCTTTCCCGCCGGCCTGTTCTGCGAGGAATGCCATCGGATTACATTCATACAACAGACGGAGTTTTCCATTGGGTGCATTGGCATAGGAAGGATAAATATAAATCCCTCCTTTGATCATATTTCGGTGAAAATCGGACACCAGCGATCCTATGTACCTCGATGTATAAGGTCTGTCGCCTTCAATCATCTGGCAGTATTTCAGGTAATTTTTTACACCCTGAGGGAACTTCAGATAATTTCCTTCGTTAATAGAGTAAATTTTTCCAGATTCCGGAAATGTCATGTTCGGATGAGACAGGTAGTACGTTCCCAGACTGGGATCCAGTGTAAAACCGTTCACGCCGTTTCCTGTGGTATACACAATCATAGTGGACGAACCGTATACCACGTATCCAGCTGCAACTTGTTCGGTTCCTTTTTGTAAAAAATCACGGAGTTCAACCGGCGTTCCCGGTTCTGAGATTCTTCTGTAAATGGAGAAAATACTTCCCACAGATACATTCACGTCGATATTGGAAGAACCATCCAGCGGGTCTATTAATACTACATATTTACTCATATGGCCGTTCGGACCACATTTTACATCAATGAAATCATCATTTTCCTCGGAGGCAATTCCGCAGACCACCTCTCTTTGAGAAAGTGCTGCAATAAATATTTCATTTGCCAGAACATCCAGTTTCTGCTGATCTTCGCCTTGAACATTGGTGTTTCCGACCTTTCCGATGATGTCCGCAATACCTGCTTTGTTCACTTCGCGGTTCACCACTTTAGATGCAAGTCTGATAGCACTCAGCAATCTGGAGAGTTCGCCTGTGGTGTACTGAAAATCTTCCTGTTTGTCGATAATAAATTCACCAAGGGTCTGTAATACTTTTTCTGACATTTGTAATATTTTGATTTCTGCACAAATTTCGGAATTTTCTCTCACATAAGGAAGCGATTCACGATTCACAGTTTCCATTTCCTGATTTTTCATTTCTCGTGTTAAAACACTATTTTTGAAAAAGTTTTTCTTCTTCTAGTTGAGTCGATGGACAACTTGTTATATACTATTGATTATTAATTTTTTAAATGAAAGTTTTTAAGTTCGGAGGAGCATCGGTAAAGGATGCTGAAAGTGTTAAAAATGTCGCTACCGTTTTGGAAAGCCAAGGTTTTGAACAATGCATTCTTATCGTTTCTGCGATGGGAAAAACCACCAATGCTTTGGAAAATGTGGTAGCTCTTTATTTTCAAAAAGGCAACTATGAAGAAGAAATTGACTTGATCAAGAACAATCATACCGATATAGCCAAGGGGATTTTTTGCGAAGAACATCCTGTTTTTCAGGAAATTGCTCTTTTTTTTGATGATCTTGAAGCTTTTTTGAGAAGAAATAAATCACCTAATTATAGTTTTGTCTACGATCAGGTAGTGAGCAGCGGCGAATTGATTTCATCCAAAATTCTTAGCGAATACCTGAACGAGAAAGGATTCACCAATCAATGGATCGATGTACGGGATTTTATAAAAACCAATGACTCTTATCAGGAAGCCGAAGTGAACTGGCAACAAACCGAAGAGTTGATCCGTGCACTTCCTGAAAATGACAGCTATGTGACTCAGGGTTTTATCGGTTCAGACTCCAATAATTTTACCACAACTCTTGGCCGTGAAGGTTCTGACTATAGCGCTGCAATCTTCGCTTACTGTACCAATGCCGATGCCATGACCATCTGGAAAGATGTTCCGGGGGTGATGACCGGCGATCCGAGGAAATTTGAAAATGTGTCCCTGCTCTCCAACATCTCTTACGAAGAAGCCATTGAAATGGCATATTACGGGGCATCGGTTATTCACCCAAAAACGCTGCAGCCACTTCAGCAGAAAAATATTCCGTTTTATGTAAAATCATTTTTGGAACCGGAAAAAGGTGGCACCAAAATAAGTGTTACGGCCAAAAATGAACATACCGAAAGTTACATCCTGAAAGATCAGCAGACGCTGGTGCGAATTGCCACAAGAGATTTTTCATTTATTGCGGAAGATCATATCAGTCATATTTTCCGGCTTTTAAATCAAGCCAAAATAAAGGTTTCGCTGATGCAAAATTCAGCGATTTCCTTAGCTTTGTGTCTGGAAGATCCGTTCGGGAATATTGATAATTTTAATGCTGAGATTTCGCGGGATTTCCATACCGAACTGTTGAAAAACGTATCCCTATTTACCGTCCGCAATACCGACCTGAAGGATCTGAATAAATTATATAAAGATAAAAAAGTACTGCTGGAGCAGATTTCACGGAATACGCTTCAAATGGTTACTCAATAAAAAACTTTTAACTGAACATGAGTTTAATTTCCAGACAAGATCTGATAAAAGCTGCAGGACTTGATAAGACAGGGCCACTGAAAAGCCCGATTGCTTCTGCTGTGATGTGTCTTACCAAGATTAATGAAGTCAATACTTTATACGATAAACTGAAAGACAAACAGGGAAAAGATTTTTTTGAGTCATTCGTCCGCGAGAGGAATTTGAAATATATTGTTTTTGAGGAAGATCTCTGCAAAATCCCGAAAACCGGGCCTTTTATAATTGTGTCTAATCATCCGCTGGGAGCTATAGACGGGATTCTGATGACGAAAATTATATCAGCCATTCGTCCTGATTTTAAGATAATGGGAAATTTCCTGCTTTCAAAGATTGAACCAATGGCACCGTATGTCATTCCGGTTAATCCTTTTGAAGGGCGCAAAAATCTTCACAATTCTGCCGGCGGAATGCGTGCTACACTGAAACATCTGGAAGATGGCGGCTGTGTTGGTATTTTTCCGGCGGGCGAGGTATCGAATACGAATAATCCATACGGTGAAATTCTCGACAAAACGTGGGAAACTCCGGCGCTGAAACTCATCAAGACAGCGAAATGCCCGGTGATTCCGATGTATTTTCATGCGAAAAACAGTCAAATGTTTTATCGTCTTTCCAAACTGCATCCCAATCTGCAAACCCTGATGTTGCCTTCTGAAATGATGCTGAACCGCGACAAGCCGATTCGGTTGAGAATCGGTAAAGCCATTTCGCAAAAGGTGATAGAAGAACAGGAAACCATAGAAGAACTGGGCGAATTTCTAAAGAGAAAGGTGTATATGATGAAATCTTATTATGAGCGAAGAAAATCATTGCCCGAAATTCTGAAACTACCTAATCTGAATATTAAATTTCCTATATTAAAAGAATCCAATATCATTCAGAATATTATTGAAGAAACGCCGCAGGAAGATCTTTTAAAAGAAATTGCTGAGCTGAAAAAGAACGATAAAATGTTTTTTGCAAACGGAAACTATGAGGTGTTTTTTGCAACATATCAGGAAATTCCTTCCATTATGAGGGAAATCGGGAGACAGCGTGAAATGACCTTCAGAAAAGTTGGCGAAGGAAGCAATTTACCCTATGATCTGGATGAATTTGACAAGCATTATAACCATCTTTTTCTGTGGGACAGCGAAGCGGGGAAACTCGTAGGTTCTTACCGGATGGGACTGGGAAAAGAGATTATGAAAAAACACGGAATAACCGGCTTCTATACCAATTCGCTCTTTGAATTTGATCAGGAAATTCATCCTTTTTTCAGAAAAGTTATTGAGATGGGACGGGCGTACATTTTACCCGAATATCAGATGAAACCACTACCGCTATTCCTTTTGTGGCGGGGTATTGTCCATGTGTGCCTACGGAATCCTGATCATAAATTTCTAATGGGCGGTGTGAGTATTTCCGATAAATTTTCAGATTTTTCCAAATCGCTCATGGTCGAGTTTATGCGTTCGCATTATTATGATTCTGCGGTGGCGCAATACATTCATCCCAAAAAGGAGTTTAAAATAAAAGTTCGGGACAGAGATAAACATATTTTCCTGGAGGAAATGGATGCGGATTTGAACAAGCTTGATAAAGTTATAGATGATCTGGAACCTGAGTTGCGGCTGCCTGTCCTGATCAAAAAATACATCAAGCAAAACGCTAAAGTGATTTCTTTCAATGTAGATCCTAAGTTCAATGATGCTATTGATGGGTTAATGTATATCCGCATTAGCGATCTGCCGGAAAGCACCATTAAACCGGTATTGGAAGAGATGAGCGAGCAGATGCGTCAGGAACAGGAAAAATTTAAATCTGAAAATCAGGATGTTCAGTAAAATAAAAGAAAAAAGCCGCGTTTCACTTGTGTTGTAAGGAAATTTATCTTATTTTTGCAGCACTTTAAACAACGAAAGTTAATGGTTTCTTAGCTCAGTTGGTAGAGCAACGGACTGAAAATCCGTGTGTCCCTGGTTCGATTCCTGGAGAAACCACAGAAACAACAGCAGTTTGCTAAAAAAGCCCTTAAATATAACGATTTAGGGGCTTTTTCTTTTGAAAGCTACAGTAAAACAGTCAAAAGTAACTCAAATTTTAGGTGACTTTATAGGTGGTGACCGAATGCTATGCAAACAGCCTGTTCATAAGCATCTTCATTTCACACCAAGATGGATAGGAGTTTTTGAAAAGGAATACCGCAACCGTTGTATTGCATTGGGAGAAAAACAGAACTGTACAAAGGGCAAATGGTCTCAAAAGGTTGTAATCCTAACTATTTGCGTGATTTTATCACGATTGATAGCAACAATAGAAATTTGTAAGGGTGTAACAAAACTGGTTGAAAAATTGGCAGAAGAGGCAAAACGATAAAAAACATCTAAGAGAAAGGGTTACTGTTGAATATCTAAAACCTATCAAAGTATACAAAAAAATGGAAGCAGATTTAACTAAAATATTATTTTATTAGATCTATCCGAAAGCCCCGTTGATATATTTACGGGTAAGTTCATGCTGCGGATTTCCGAAGATGTTCGTGGTTTCATCAAACTCAATGATTTCACCGAGATACATGAAGCAGGTATTGTCCGCCACTCGCTGTGCCTGCTGCATATTGTGGGTGACGATGACGATAGTATAATCTTTCTTGAGATTTAGAATCAATTCCTCAACTTTCTTCGTCGATATTGGATCAAGTGCCGAGCATGGCTCATCCATGAGGATTACATCGGGTCGGAGGGCAACCGTTCTCGCTATGCAGATTCTCTGTTGCTGCCCGCCTGAAAGTCTGGTGGCCGGTTTCTTAAGATCATCTTTCACTTCATCCCAGATATAGCTTTCCTTAAGTGAATTTTCAACAATTGTCGCCCGCTCGCGAACAGGGAAATTATTGATCTTCAGTCCGTAATTGATGTTCTCGTAAATGCTTTTCGGAAAAGGGTTGGCTTTCTGAAAAACCATTCCAATCTTCTTACGGATCTGAGTTACTGACGTATCCCTGTCATAAATGTCGATGTCATCGAGCTTGAATTCACCTTCAACCCTGGCGTCAGAATTCAGGTCATGCATTCTGTTAAAGCAGCGGAGAAGTGTAGATTTCCCGCAACCTGAAGGACCGATGAGTGCGGTAACTTTGTTTTCTTCAAACTGGATGTTGCAGTCTTTCAGAACATGTTTGTCGCCAAACCAAAGGTTCACATTGTTTCCGTAAAGTTTTATTTTATTTTCCATTTTTTGAGTATTTATATCGAATGTAAAAAGCAGTCAGGCTCAACAGGAAAACCACGATGATCAGTACCAAAGCAGTTCCGTACGCCAGTGGCCGAACCTGCTCAATTGCCTGATGCTGCGTTGAAAGCATGTATAGGTGGTAAGGTAATGCCATGAATTCCTGATTCACACTCCCTGTATTTCCGGTGATGAAAAATGCAACGCCAGTAAACAGGATTGGGGCGGTTTCCCCTGCAGCACGCGACAGCGTAAGCACCACCCCTGTCAAGATGCCCGGAAGTGCTGAGGGCAGCACCACATCCCTGATGCTTTCAAACTGCGTGGCACCAACTCCCAAAGCGGCTTCTCGGGTAGAATTGGGAATCCTGCGTAGTGCTTCCTCGGTCGTAGTAATGATGTATGGTAGTGATAATAAACCTAAAGTAAGACTAGCAGAAAGCATGGATGTACCCAGATTCATTCCCTGCACGAACAAAGCCAAACCAAAAAGGCCGTAGATGATGGACGGTATGCCGGACAGGTTTCTTATCGAAGCACGAATGATTTTTGTAAGGCAGTTGTCTTTTGCATATTCATTCAGGTAAATAGCGCAGGCCACTCCAAATGGGATGCAGAATACGGAGGTCAACAGCGTAAGGACAACGGTTCCAAGGATTGCAGGAAGGATGCCCCCTTCCGTCATTGCTTTTCGCGGCGATTTGGAGATGAACTCCCAACTCAAAGCACCCACTCCTTTATGAACAATGTCAAAGATGATGATTCCAAGAAACGACAGAACCGTCACCGTGCAAAACAGGAGGATGAACCATTCAAAATATTTATTGAGTCTCTTCATCAAAGGGCATGGAATTTACGGAAACGATTAACGAAAAATTCGCCAAGGACATTAACGATAAGGGTCATGAAAAACAACACCGCCGCAATGGCGTAAAGTGCATAATAGTGCGTGGTGTTGTATGGAACTTCTCCCATCTCTATGGCGATGGTCGCAGTAATGGTGCGTACGCTGTCATAAAAACCCTGCGGAAAAGCCGATGCATTTCCGGTGGCCATGAGCACAGTCATTGTTTCACCTATGGCGCGGCCCACACCCAGCATGATGGCTGCAATGATGCCAGGAGCTGCTGCTGGAATCACAATTTTCCTTACTGTTTCCCAACGGTCTGCACCAATGCCGAGACTGGCTTCGCGATAAGTTTGCGGTACTGCATTGATGGCATCCTCACTTACGGTAATGATTGTTGGCAAAGCCATGATCGCCAAAAGTATGGCACCATTAATGGCATTCAGTCCATTGCTTTGGTTGGTAAGGTCAGCTATGCCCGGTCCGAGTAGTACAATTCCGAGGAAGCCGATGGCTACCGAAGGTACGGCAGCAAGCATTTCGATGGCTGGTTTTAGCACTGCTTTTAGTTTGGGCGGGCAGTATTCCGATAGAAAAGTTGCTGTTCCAATTCCGAGTGGAATTGCTATCAGCATTGCTCCGAAGGTAACAAGGGATGTACTGACAATGAGCGACAAGATGCCATATTGTTCATACGAAGGATTCCATTGGGATCCGGAAATGAAATCCAACGGTGAAAACTGGCCAAAGAATGCCACGGAATTGTACATCAACATCAGAAAGATGCCACCCAATATCGCAATTACCAGTAATCCTGTAATTCGGAAGACCCATTTGAACATTTTGTCTGTTTGCTCTCGTTTTATGGCTGACATCTTTTTTTTTATTTATTCAACGACATAATAACCGGATTTCCGTATGATGTCCTTTCCGGTTTTCGTCTCTTCAAAATCAATGAAAGACTTAACCTTTTCCCAGGATTTTTCAGGAATGAACTGATACAGCGGACGCTGAAAAAAATAGGATTTCGCTTTGATGGCCTCATGATCAAGCGGTGAAATGGATATGCTATTCTTATTTTCTTTTATTCTGAGTGGCTTCACTTTCATTGCATTCTCGTCTTCATTCAACAGATAGCCTGCTCCCACATATCCGATTCCTGAAGGATCTGCTTTGATGCCTTCCATGATTTGTGCATTTCCGTTCATCTCCTTTGATTTTGGAGAGAATTTGATCTTAAGCTTGGACTGTATGAAAGAATGCGTTCCCGAATTGCTCTGTCTGCCGTAGATGTTTATGCGCAAATCCGTATCGGTGATTTCCTTCCAGTTGGTTATCTGTCCACTCAGGATTTTGCTCAGGGTTTCAACATCGATTTCCTCGATGGGAATAGAAGGATTGATGACAATTGCGGTGGCATCTTCTGCAAAAACATGCGTACGCAAAACCACGCCTTTTTCTGCAAACATATTGATTTCATCTTCGGACAGCGGTCTTGAAGAGTTTGCTATGTCTGCCTGCCCGTTATACAAAGATGCAATACCAAGTCCAGAACCTCCCCCGGAAACAGCCAAACTAATATTATCATTGGTAGCGTAAAATTTTTCTGCCAGTTCAACAGTAAGATTCACTTCCGTATCGGAACCTTTTATCTTTAGTGATGATTCATCGAAAGAGCAGGATGCCAGGACGTAAGAGAAAATAATCAAGAGTAGCCTTTTCATAGCGCTTTTAACTTATCAAAGTTATAACATGATTATAAACTGACTGTGAATTTAATTTTAATTAAAATTTAATTGCAAATTAAAGTGAGATTAAGAAAATTTTAATTAACTCTTTTATTATGAATATTTTAATTTGTTATTTTTGGGTGGACTATTCTGTTTATTGAAAATCTTTGTTTCAAAAACCTCGTGTTGGGGGCATTGCAAAAGAAAAATATATTCCTGGTGAAACCACTTTTTTAAATACCTTAAGTCTGACTTAGGGATGTTTTTATGAGTTTATTCTTGTGCTTTTTGTATGATGGCCACTAATTTTTAAATGCAAGATCCGCTATTCTTTGCGTGTCAAATTCCCAATGCTGCACAAAGTAAAATCGTCCTGTGTTAGCAGGACGATTTTTATCTTATTTTGTGATTACTTAGTTATTAAAAAAATAGGAATACGCTAAATTACCAGAACTGGTATTGAAACAAAAAAAATCGCCTTGCTTTAAGCAAGGCGAGATAAATGATTTTCAGAAGGTTATTTTCCGAACTTATATCCAAGACCTACTTGAAAAAAACTGTTTTTCCAAGATCCTTCGCCTGAATTTTTAGCAAGATTAGAAACTCCAAAGTTATATCTTGCATCAAAGAATAATCCGTTAGACAAGTTGTATTCTGCTCCAATATAAGGTGCAAGATTCAGAGAATTAATTTCATCTTTCAGATCTTCACTTTCTGATTCTGTTTCTGTAACACCGCCCATGGTAGTAGTCGCTGTGACATCTGCTTTTGCAGACATAATGATTCCGAAATTGAGTCCAGCTCCTAAAGCAAAACCATCAGCAACATAGTACTTAGCCCCAATCGGGATTAATAATGTTCCTAAATTAATTTCTTCTGTGACTTTGATAGTGGCTCCCATGAATTCTTCTTCAAACTTGGATTCCCCTCCTAATGGTGAATAAAGGACTTCACCTGACAACGCCAACTTGTCGCTCAAAGCATACTCTACTAAACCTCCAACGTAAAAGGTTGATTTAGGATCAGAGGTCTCAGTAGCACCATCACCAGAAACAGTAAGGGTAGACATTGCATACCCAGCTTTAGCTCCAAATTTAACTTCCTGAGCATTTACAGAAGCGAAAAGTGCCAAAGCACCAACAAAAAATAGTTTTTTCATAATAATTTATTCATTTAAATTGAGATGGTAAATATAAAAATTATATTTCAATACAAAACAAAAAAAACCGACAATTTTGTCGGCTTATAAAGTTTTTACTTGCAGATGATTAGAATGCAAATCCAACTCTGATGCCGGTAACAACTTCTGGTGTAATTCTGAAGTTACTTCCTCCTTCTAGAGTAATATCTGGATTCCCAGTAGATTTAATTGTAGTGTCCCCTTCAGATTCATACATCAATCCAAGACCAGCTTCTACTCCTAAGAATACTCTTTTAGCGATATAATAGTCAGCTCCGAAAACACCTCTAACACCAAATCTGAAAACACCAGGTCCTTTTACCTCAACAACGTCACCAGTTATATTGTCAGTCTCTTTTAAATTCTGAGAACGATAACCAAGAAGTACGTCACCTCCTACATAAGGGGATAATCTTTCTGTTCCTGTAAAGTGTCTTTCCATCCCAAAGCCCAAACCGAAGCCATAGTTATCCATTTCTTCCTTTACATCATTAATAAAATCATTGTTAGTTTCACTATTATTTGCTAAAAATAAAGTTCCTCTGTAGGCGATTTTATCAGTTTTAAAATATCTTGCCTTAAACATAGCACCAGTTCCAAAGCCTTGGTCAGGAAGGTTGATGGTTGTGTTTCCTAATCCACCGGCAACACCTAAATCTACGGTTACGTCACCTGCAGTAGGCTTAAATTCCTGAGCACTAACAGCGCTGAACAGTGCAAGAGCACCAACTAAAAACAGTTTTTTCATGATTTAAAAATTAATTTAATTAAGTGGCGCAAAAATAAATCAAGATTCAGTTTTGTTAACGTTGTGTTAATATGATAAAAATCAGAATCACCTTCTTTAAAATGAATATAAACTAATAAATTCTGTTAAATAATTCATTTCAGGTTTAAAATCGGAATAAAAGAGAAACAAAAACAAGAAATTCATTAAGAAAATAAACTGGTGTGTTATAAAAGCAAAAAAACGCCGATTGCTTCGACGTTTCAGTATAAATTTAATAGAAAAATCAGATTTTCATAATATCTGCTTCTTTCAATTTTAAATTTTCATCGCAGAGTTTGACGTATTTATCGGTTAGTTCCTGAATTTCAATTTCAGCATTTTTTATGAGATCTTCAGAAATACCTTCTATTTTTTTTAATTCTTTCATGCCGTCCTGACGCGCATTGCGAACCGTTATTTTAGATTGTTCAGCTTCTGACTTAGCCTGCTTTGCGAGGTCTCTTCGGCGTTCCTCGGTAAGGGGCGGAACATTCAAAATAATATTATCACCATTATTCGAAGGTGCGAAACCAAGATTAGAATTTACTATGGCTTTTTCAATTGCGTTGATGGCATTCCTATCCCAGGGCTGGATGGAAATCGTCATGGCATCCGGAACCGAAATATTCGCCACCTGATTGATGGGTGTCATCGTTCCGTAATATTCTACCATTACATCCTGTACCATAGCAGTAGAAGCTCTTCCGGCTCTTATTTTCTGGAAAGCATGATCGAGATGTCTTATTGCCGCATCCATTTCCTGCTTTACCATATCTGTAATCATATTTAATTCTTCCATAATTAAATGATATTTTTATTTTCCAAATCTACTAAAGTTCCAATTTTATCGCCCTGAACAAT
>JAEYOX010000056.1 GCA_023411265.1 Bacteroidota bacterium
TCAGGGCGATTAAAGTTCTGAATGAAGTGGATTATATTTTGTGTGAAGATACACGAACTTCAGGTATTTTGCTGAAACATTATGAAATTTCTAAACCTACCAGATCTTATCATCTTCATAATGAACACCAGGTGACAGAAAAAGTCATTCAGCAAGTGAAAGAGGGCGATAATGTGGCGCTGATTACAGATGCGGGAACTCCGGGAATTTCCGATCCCGGATATTTACTTGCCAAAGCCGGTGCAGAAGCAAGAATTGAAATGATCTGTCTTCCGGGTGCAACGGCGTTTGTGCCGGCACTGGTGGTTTCGGGGCTGCCCAACAACGAATTTCTTTTTGCCGGATTTCTTCCTCAAAAAAAAGGAAGACAAACCAAGCTTCACCAACTGGCAGCGGAGAAAAAAACCATTGTTTTGTATGAAAGCCCGCACAAGATTAATACTACTCTGGAGCAAATCAAGGAGTTTTTCGGGGAAGACACTAGGGTGAGTCTCAGCAGAGAAATTTCTAAGAAATTTGAAGAAACCAAAAGAGGGACAATCAATGAGTTAATTGAATTTTCTAAAAGTAAAACTTTAAGAGGAGAAATTGTTTTGGTGATTAATAACGTGACTTAAATATTTCCATTAAATTTGCTTGATGCTTACTCAAAAAAGAGATCAGCTAATAACGTAATTTTACCGGATACAATTAAAATAGAGAAAGAATAAATACGATATGAAACTATTAGATGGAAAAGTAGCGCTGATTACAGGCGGAACAAGAGGAATCGGGAAAGGAATTGTAGAAGTTTTTGCCGCTCAGGGTGCAAAGATCGCTTTCACATATGCAGGATCTGTAGAGAAAGCCAATGAGCTCGAAAACACTTTAGGTAGCTCCACTCAAATTAAAGCTTATCAGTCTGATGCTTCCGACTATGATGCAGCGCAGAAGCTGGTTGATGATGTGATGGCCGAATTCGGACAAATTGATATTCTGATTAATAATGCCGGTATTACTCGGGATAATCTGATGCTGAGAATGTCTAAAGAAGACTGGGATACCATCATTAAAGTTAATCTGGATTCTGTATTCAACCTTACCAAAGCAGTAATCAAACCTATGATGAAAGCCAAATCGGGATCTATTATAAACATGACTTCGGTGGTTGGAGTGAAAGGAAATGCCGGACAGGCCAATTATGCCGCTTCCAAAGCCGGGGTTATTGGATTTACAAAATCGATCGCTTTGGAACTGGGATCCAGAAATATCCGATGTAACGCTATCGCTCCCGGTTTTATTGAAACCGAAATGACAGCCGCTCTGGATGAGAAAACCGTGCAGGGATGGAGAGAAGCCATTCCTTTGAAACGTGGGGGGCAGCCGGAGGATGTAGCAAATGCCTGTGTTTTCTTGGGAAGTGATTTGTCAGGATATATCACCGGACAAGTGATGAATGTGGACGGGGGAATGCTTACCTAACAACATAATTTTATAAAAACTCAGGGTTGTTTCGATTGCAGAGACAACCTTTTTTATAATTTAAAACTGATTTTTACTGGTGCTGAACAAAAAAATATATCTTTGAATAATCATGTCAATTTCCAAATTTAGAAAATGGTATTAAGCAGAATTTGGTCGGCTTTTATTATTGTTGCGATTGTACTCGCCAGCATAAAATATATCTTTTCGCCGAATTATCAGGCTATTTATAATGATATGGTGGTCGGAAGGAGTGGTGATACTGTAGCTATTGCGACTCAGCCTTTCCATGAATTTGATAGCAATGTACAGCAGGAATTGTTGAAAAATCCTGATTTTCATGACGGAGTGGTTCATTACCGCATGGATTCCCTACGGCATAACGTACAGGTCTATCGGATTCAGACTGCTGACGGCGTAATAGGCACCTCGGAAACCGCCGTTAAAATCTGTTTGGGACTGATCGGAATAATGACTCTATTCATGGGCTTCATGGGAATTGCAGAAAAGGCAGGGGGTATCAATTTGCTTTCTAGGATGATACAGCCTTTTTTCTCACGGCTCTTTCCGGAAGTGCCCAAGAATCATCCTTCCTTCGGTCACATGATGCTGAATTTCAGTGCCAATCTGCTGGGGCTGGATAATGCCGCTACGCCCTTCGGACTGAAGGCGATGGAAAGCTTACAGACACTGAATGCCTCCAAAGATACCGCAAGCAACGCACAGGTCATGTTTCTCTGTCTTCACGCCAGCGGACTTACCTTGATTCCGGTTTCCATTATCGCTATCCGGGCCAGCATGGGATCTGAAACGCCGACAGATATTTTTCTACCGTGTCTTATTGCCACATTTTCTGCAACCATGGCCGCGCTCATCATTGTTTCCTTTAAACAAAAAATCAATTTATTACAACCTGTTGTTCTGGCTTATATTGGAGGAATCTCTGCTATCATCGCTGGTCTTGTGGTTTTTCTGGTACAGCTGAGCAAAGAAGAACTGGACGGATTCAGCAAGGTGCTGAGCAACGGTATAATACTTCTTATTTTCTTTGCCATTGTTGCAGGAGGGCTCTATAAAAAGATTAATGTGTTCGATGCCTTTATTGAAGGAGCCAAGGAAGGATTCTGGACTTGTGTTAAAATTATTCCTTATCTCGTGGGAATGTTGATTGCGATTTCAATGCTAAGAACATCCGGTATTTTTGAAATTATTATAGACGGAATGAAATTTCTTGCTAGTATTTCTGGAGCCGATACCCGGTTTGTGGATGGTTTGCCTACTGCACTCATCAAGCCACTTTCAGGATCTGGCGCTCGGGGGATGATGGTGGATACTATGGCGACTTTTGGGGCTGACAGTTTTCAGGGAAGGCTGGCCGGAGTTCTGCAGGGAAGTTCCGATACTACTTTTTATGTGATAGCCGTTTATTTTGGTGCAGTCGGAATCAGAAATACCCGATATACAGTGTGAGCCATGCTACTTGCAGATCATGTAGGCATTATCACTTCTATTACGCTTGCGTATTTGTTTTTCGGATAAATTTCATATTTAATTCATATTGAAAATAGAAACCCCACACAGAAGGGAACAGATTTTGTAATTTCATAAAAAGCAAAATACCATTTATGAAAAAAGAAACAGGAGTTATTATTGCTGGGCTAGCCAGTTTTATTGCAGTCGTAGGATTTACTTTAGTCAGACGTCTCCTATCAAAAAATGATTACGATTCAGAATATGCAGACTATCACCGTCATCGCTACGATGATGATGAAAATGCTGATCTGCTACACGGAATCGAATATTTTGCCTTGAAATAACCAATATCAAATAGTAGATTTAACCGGTTGTAATTCACCGGCTTTTTTTGTGGAAAACTTCTTTCTGGAAAGTCGGTTTTTTAGTTTTTGGCACCTTAATTTTGCAGCATGGAAGATCATAATTTTGTCAAAGGACAAGGTGCACAACAAAACGTTATCAACCGTTTTGACCGCTATACCTTTGAACCTGACGATCATCCTGATTCTGTCAAAACAAAATTCATTGAAATATTTCCCAAGACAATTATTAACAAAATCAATAGTCCGGATCTTTCTTTTGAATATTCCATGAACCCTTATCAGGGGTGCGAACATGGCTGTTCCTATTGTTTTGCGCGGCCTACGCATGAGTATTACGGATATTCT
>JAEYOX010000009.1 GCA_023411265.1 Bacteroidota bacterium
TGTTCATTATGAAGATGATAAGATCTGGTAGGTTTAGAAATTTCATAATGTTTCAGCAAAATACCTGAAGTTCGTGTATCTTCACACAAAATATAATCCACTTCATTCAGAACTTTAATCGCCCTGAAAGTCATGTCTTCCAGATTGCCTATCGGCGTAGGAACAAAATAAAGGATTCCGCTCATTAAAGTTGCTTAAAAACAGTTTTGGAAAATTCTTCTAACCCGGGATCTCTGGCTCCCATTAGCAGCAATATAGTACTTCCTGACAAGGACAGCCTAGCCTTTTCCAGAAAATTTGTTCTATTTTCAACAAAAAATGCATTTTTCCCATTGCCTTTAATTCCATCAATTAACTCTTTTGCAGAAATATCTTTCGTGGCTGTACCGCCTGCGTAAAAAATTTCACTCATCCAGATTTCATCCTGAGGCCTTAGCGCAGCAGAGATTTCTTCAATAAAATCATCTTTCAGAAAACGCGTCGGACCGTAGCCGTGAGGCTGAAACCACGCCACCAATTTTTCCGCGAGGGGTTGACATGCCTTAATGGACGCTGCGCATTTAGCAGGATTGTGAGCATAATCATCAATAACCCAAACGCCGTTTTTATTTCCTAAAATCTGATGTCTCCGGTAAATTCCTTCATATTTA
Organism: Bacteroidota bacterium; assembly: GCA_023411265.1. GTDB lineage: Bacteria > Bacteroidota > Bacteroidia > Flavobacteriales > Weeksellaceae > Chryseobacterium_A. Next base: position 651 of record JAEYOX010000009.1, read on the forward strand.
GAAAGGCTTTCGGCACAGGTGTTTAAATCAACTCCCATTTGATGGGCCACCGCAATGGCAGCCGTCGCGTTCTCCGTGCTGTGCCTTCCTACGGCATTCATTGTGATTACCTGATTCAGAACCTGAAAAGTGAGTTCAAAACCATTCTGCCGGAACTGTGTCGCGTTATATTTTGCTTTATCATTTTCAAAACCAAAATCAACCGCTGAATTTTCTGAAAGTAAAGCAGCATTCGCATTCGACTGATTGACGATAAATATTCCTTTTGTATTATTTTTAAAGGTGGTAAAAAGCTGCATCAGTTCTTCCATTTCCTGATGGTCTTTATCCACATTCAGCAGCACACCAATTTCGGGGCTATATTGTACCACCGAGCCATCACTTTCATCTGCTTCTATAATTAGCCATTCTCCCTTTCCCACCGCAGCATTCCCAATTTTTCCTTTTTTTATCAACGAGGTAAGTCCTGCCCCTGTTATAATTCCGGGTTCCAAACCTGCTTCTGTCAAAATGTGAAATAACATTGCGGCCGTTGTTGATTTACCGGAAGTTCCGGCAATAGCAATAGTTTTCTTACTCTCACAAATCATTGCGAGAAGCTCGCTTCTTTTAATTACAGGAATATTGAGTTTCTGAGCTTTTACTACCTCTGCTACAGTATTTTCAATTGCCGTAGACACGACTACCAATTCAGTTCTTTCTGTAATGCCGCTTCCATCCTGAAGAAAACAGTTTATTCCCTCAGCTTCCAGCTGGTTTTTAGTTTTGTTGTAAGCGTCCGGGCTAAAATAGCGGTCGCTGCCCGAAATGTTTTTTCCTGTTCCTTTTAGGTATTGTGCTAAGGCACTCATTCCTGCGCCGGCAATTCCGATAAAAAAGATGTTCTGAAATTCTGAAATATTCTGACTCATAAACTGTTTTTCCTCATGGAGAAAGAATGAATTATTGAAATTTACTTTCAACGAGGCTCCATAATCGTTGAGCATACTCATCGGCTTTTTCCCAGCCTTTTTGGTAATAAATATCACTTAGATACTCTTTGGCTTCCTCCAATGTAGCAAAACTGTTGAGCTGATGAATGGTTTCATTCATCTCGGACTGGCTGCCTCCGAAAAGCATTTTTGAAAAGGCTATTCTGTCATTCAGATCCAATTTAAACTCGGGTTTCGGCTTTTCGGCTTCCATAAAATCAATCGGAACATTGGTTTTAACTAAACTGGCAGGTTCAGGTTTAGGGTTTTCTTCTGGAGTAATTTCATCATCGAAAAGTGACTGGATTTTTTTTAACCCTTTAATATTGGCCAACCTGATCTTCTTCTCTTCCTGATGGTGTTCCTGAAGTTCTTCAGCGACTTCATTAAGTTGCTGCATTTTTTCTTCTCGGGTAATTTCCACTATCTTCCTTCTGTTTTCGGTAGCTGCAGAGTTTTCACCAGTTAACGGAGTCTCAATATTGTCTTCCTCAGTCGGGGTTTCTTCTATCTCATTTAATTCATTGTTGAAGACGGCTTCTTCTTCTAAATTTTGATCAAATTCCGGGTGATGAATATCCGACTGGTCTATCTGATTCAATTCGTTATTGAAGATAACTTCCTCTTCGGCATGATATTTATTCGAAAGGGAATCGTAATCGGTTTCCATCATGGGAGATTCAAGCACATCTTCCTGAAGTTCTTCTACCGGAATGGTTGTATATTGAATCGAAGTTTTTAAGAACGCGACAAGTTCCTGAAGTTTCAGAATATCTTTTTCACTGTTAGCCAACATTTCTGATGTAGATAGACTCATTAGGTTTTCAATGATTTTCTTCGCATCCTGAAAAACGGACTCCTGAATTTCTGTCGCACTTCGCATAGCAATTTCTTATTAAATTTTGCTTATTTTTGAAATTATATTCACGGCTAAAATAGCAAATGTTTTTAGAAAATACAATAAATCATTCCAGACAGAGCGGATGGATGGAAGTGATCTGCGGATCAATGTTTTCCGGTAAAACCGAAGAACTTATCCGAAGATTGCGGCGGGCCGAAATGGCGGGCCAGAATGTAGAAATCTTCAAGCCAAAACTCGACACGCGATATGACGAAATAGAAGTAGTATCTCATAATCTTAATAAAATCAGAAGCACGCCCGTAGAAAGTTCCAACGAAATTCTTCTTCTCGGTTCCACCTGCGATGTGGTAGGAATTGACGAAGCGCAGTTTTTCGATCCCGGAATTGTGGAAGTGGCCAATGCACTTGCGAATGAGGGTGTTCGGGTAGTGATCGCAGGATTGGATATGGATTTTCTGGGAAGGCCTTTTGGTTCAATGCCGGATTTGATGGCCACGGCAGAGTATGTCACAAAAGTTCACGCGATCTGCCGCCGAACGGGAAATCTTGCGCACTATTCCATGAGAATCAGTGAAGGAAAAAATCTTGTAGAACTGGGAGAAACGGAAAGTTATGAAGCGGTAAGCAGACGTGTTTTCGTGGAAGAAGTACTGAAAAATCCTACACCATGAATTATACGGCGAAACAAATAGCCGCCATCACCGGCAGCCGGTTAATTGGAGATGGAGAACGTGAGGTGCAGGAGATTGCATTTGACAGTAGGATATTGTTTTCTGTGCAGCAAACCGCATTCATTGCCATCAATACCTCAAAAAACAGCGGTGAAAAATATATTGCTTCGGCGGTGGAAATGGGAGTAAAAGTGATTATTGCTGAACATTATTTCCCCCTAGACAAATCCGTTACGTGGCTCATCACGGATAATTCTGTCACTTTTCTACAACTACTGGCCAAATATCATCTGAACCAGTTTTCAGGTATTAAAACCATTGGCATTACCGGCAGCAACGGAAAAACGATTGTCAAAGAGTGGCTCTATCAGTGTCTTTGGAACAAATTCAGCACCGTTAAAAGTCCGAAAAGTTTTAATTCTCAGATTGGATTACCGCTCTCTTTATTACAGATTGATGAATCTCATAAGTTGGGAATTTTCGAAGCCGGAATTTCTAAACCAGGCGAAATGGAAAAGTTAGAAAATATTTTTTCTCCCCAAATCGGAATCCTAACTCATATAGGAACGGCACATTCTGCTCATTTTGGTTCTGAGGAGGAATTGATTGATGAGAAAATAAGATTATTTAAGAACTCTCACACTATTATTTTTAACGGAGATAAAGAAAACGTTTTTAACAAGATACATCATATATACTCCAGTAAGAATTTAATATCTTATGGGTTACACCGACGTAATGAACTTCAGATTATTTCGAAATCCGGATCTCATGAAGTTTCGGTTTCTTTTCGGAACCATACTTTTTCTTTTCCTGTACAGGCTACCGATGAAGCTACACTTACCAATGCATTGGCTATTATTGCCGTTTTAAAAGAATTGAAGTTCAACAATGAGGAGATTATCGAAAAATTAAACTCACTCAAATCAGTAGAAATGCGGTTAGAAAGCATTAAAGGAATTCAGGATAATCTAATTATTAATGATTCTTACAATCTGGATCTGGATTCTCTGAAAATCGCCTTTCAGTTCATTAACGAATATAATAGAGACAAAAAAATACTGGTACTTACCGATATTGTTGAAGCCAAAGAAGATCCGATAGGAATTTATAGCGAGGTTGCCAGACTTGTAAACGAACAGAGATTTACAAAAGTTTTCCTAATTGGTCAGGAAGTATCACAATTTACAGAATTATTTGATACCGAAATCATCACTTTCAATACAACAGAACATCTAATTGACAGTCAAGCATTTTCAAAAATAAATAATGCACTCATCCTCCTGAAAGGAGCAAGGAAGTTTGAAATTGAAAAATTGAAAAATGTGCTGGAACTGCAGAAACATGATACGGTAATGGAAGTAAATCTTCATGCGGTTCTAAATAATATAAATGTACACCGCAGTCTGCTGAGACCTGAAACTAAAATCATGGCAATGGTGAAAGCGTACTCGTACGGTCTCGGAGGCTATGAAATTGCGGAATTTTTACAGCATCACCATATCGATTACCTCGGAGTAGCGTACGCTGACGAAGGAGCAGAGCTCCGGAAAAAGGGAATTACCACGCCCATCATTGTGATGAATCCGGAACAGCACAGCTATAATGCAGTGATTGAATATAACTTAGAACCGGAAATATACAGTTTCAGAGTATTGGAACTTTTCCATAAAACGCTACAGGAAAAAGGAATAGACAAAAAATATCCGATTCATATCAAATTGGAAACGGGTATGCAAAGGCTTGGATTTCAAGGACATGAAATAAGGAAACTCACTGAAAGGCTTAAGCAGATGAACCTGAAGGTAGCCAGTATTTTCAGCCATTTATCATCGGCCGATAATGAAGAGGAAAAAGAATTTACCATGCAACAAATTCATAGCTTTATCGCCCATTCGAATTTGCTAGCTTCGGGAATTAACGATCAACCAATCCGTCATATTCTGAATTCCTCAGGAATTACAAATTACCCTGACTTTCAGTTTGATATGGTGCGTATCGGCATCGGGATGATCGGTATCTCCTCACATCCTGAGATTAAAAAACAACTACAAAATGCGGTAGTTTTAAAAACTGTAATTTCTCAGATTACAGAAGTTAAAAAAGGAGAGAGTGTAGGTTACAGCCGCAAACATATAACACAAAAGGATACTCTTATTGCCACTCTTCCGGTGGGCTATGCTGACGGTATTCCGAGATCTGTCGGAAACGGCATTGGTTCTGTGGGTATCAAAGGCAAATTGTATCCTATCGTTGGAAACATTTGTATGGATATGATGATGGTAGATCTTCAGAAAGCAGATGATATACAAGAAGGAGATGAAGTTATAATTTTTAATTCTAGTCCTACGCTAGAAGAATTTTCAAAGTATTGCAATACCATCCCTTATGAAGTTCTCACCTCAATATCCCGACGTGTAAAAAGAATTTATATAAAAAAATGACAGGAAAAATTCTCTGGTTTACGTTTTTTCTCATCTGGTGTTGTGGTAAAAGCCAGGTGAAAGAAGGTTGGACTGTTCCAGAAAATCCCCGAATCGGGCTGTCACTTTCGGGCGGAGGAGCGAAAGGATTTGCACACATCGGCGTTCTGAAAGTAATTGATTCATTGGGCATTAAAATAGATTACATCTCCGGAACCAGTATGGGTGCAATCATCGGAGGGTTGTATGCAGCAGGTTATAAGGCTGATGAAATAGAAAAAATTGTTTTGAAAACAGACTTTTATACAATTCTAGCCAACGAGAAAGCTCGCCAAGAAACACCTTTTTTCTACAAAACTACAGACAAATATCTCCTTACCCTCCCTATAAAAAACGGAAGGGTGAATGTACTACCTAAATCACTCTCCACAGGCCAGAAGAATATCTATGTACTGGAGGAACTGCTTAAAAATGTATCCAATATTACGGATTTCTCAGAGTTGCCAATTCCTTTTATGTGCGTAGCCACCAATCTCGAAAGCGGAAAAAGAGAAATTTTTGAGAATGGTGATCTGGTTAGTGCAATTATGGCAAGTTCGGCTTTCCCTTCCCTAATGGATCCCGTAGAAATTAACGACAGTCTTTACATTGATGGTGCCATTACCCTGAATTTTCCATCAGAACCTCTTAAAAAGAAAGGGGTCGACATCGTTATTGGCGTAGATCTTAGCCAGCCTCTTACTCCTAGAGAACAGTTAAATTCCGTACTGAGTATCTTCAATCAGCTTATTGATTTTGGAATTAAAAAAGAAAATAAAAGACAATATGAATTTACAGATATCGCCATAAAACCTAATCTAGACGGACTTACAGCAACAAGCTACAGCGATAAAGAAAATATTCTGAATGCGGGATATAGCGAAGCACTCAAATATAAAGACCTACTCGACCAACTACCTAAACGGGAATTCTCACTAAGAAGCCCGGTATATTCTAAGTTCTCCAATATTTATAAAATAGATCAGTTAATTGTTGAAAATAATAACATTTACGATCACAATTATATTCAGGGAAAAATGAACCTGAAATTGCCTTCATTGGAGACATATGGAAGTATCAATGAAAAAATTGGAAAACTTTACGCCACAAATAATTATTACACCATCAATTATGATCTAATTCAACATAATAACGAAAACCATTTAAAGTTAATTCTAAGCGAAGTCGATACCCGGTTTTTCCTTAAGGCTGGGCTGCATTACGATGAAGTTTTCAAAACTGGACTTCTTTTGAATGCTACAATAAAACGATTATTATTTAGAAATTCCATTATTTCTTTTGATTTGGTCGTAGGAGATAAACCTCGGTATTATTTTAATTACTTCATTGATAACGGTTATCTCCCGGGATTCGGAGTGTATTCTTCCGGCATGGCATTTGATTTTTCCGGATTAAGCATAGAAAATACAAACTGGACCTGGTTCAGAAATGACATTTTTATACAATCGGTGTGGAACGAAAGATTTGCCATAGGCGGGGGTTTTAATCATGAATACTTTACAACAAACGAGTATGGTACCGAAAATTTTATCAATCCTTATATATTTATAAAAAGCGATACCCGAGATGATCGGAACTTTCCTTCCAGAGGCTTTTATATGGACATTAATGGAAAGTATTTAGATTTTTTTAATGACCTGCCAGAGAAAAAGGCCTTTCAAACCAACGCGTTGCTCAATTTTAATATTCCAGTTTTGTCTCACACGACGTACCAACTTCATATTTTCGCTGGAATTACCGCTGATAAAGAAATTTCGCCGTTCCATAAATTCAGAGCGGGAGGAATCTTTGAGCAGGAATTAGGTAATTTTATCACCTTCCCCGGACTGAAACTGGCCGAGCTGACCGACGATAATATGGTGAGTATCTCTCAGCATATTCAATACAGATGGAAAAAGAACTTTTTCATTACAGGTAATTTCAATATCCTCACCGGATTCGACGAAGTTAGGTTAAAAGATATGACGGAAATCTATCAACTTTCCTGTGGCCTGACATTGGGGTACCGCTCTCCTTTAGGACCTATTAAAATAAATTACAGCAAGACGCTGAATACTAGAAATAACGGAATTTTCAATATAATCCTCGGACATTGGTTTTAAAAACATGATACATTTTTTCTTTGAAAATACAGAAGAAATTCATCTTCATCCAAGTTTAAAAAAATGGTTAACGGATGTGATTCTCAGTGAAAACAAAAAACCGGGAACACTGAATTTTATTTTATGCGATGACGAATATCTCCTTGAAATAAACAAACATTATCTGCAACATGATTACTTTACTGATATTATCACATTCGATTATACAAAAGGGAAAATAATCAGCGGTGATATTTTCGTATCTTTGCAGCGCATTTCAGAAAATGCTCCAGAGTATAATTCCGGTTTTGATGATGAACTCAAACGCGTGTTGGTTCACGGTATTTTACATCTTTGTGGATATGGTGATAAAACCGAAAAAGAGCAAAAAGAAATGCGGAATAAAGAAAATTATTACATAAATCTTTTTCCTTGACAAATGTTTCACGTGAAACATTGACTTAAAATTTATAAGATGATTAACGAGATATATGATGTAATTGTAGTTGGCGGCGGACATGCAGGTTGTGAAGCAGCAGCAGCAGCAGCTAATTTAGGTTCAAAAACACTCTTGGTGACAATGAATATGCAGACTATCGGTCAGATGAGCTGTAATCCTGCAATGGGCGGCATAGCCAAAGGCCAGATCGTTCGGGAAATTGATGCAATGGGTGGGTATTCAGGTATAATTGCAGACAAATCCGCGATTCAGTTCAAAATGCTCAATCTTTCAAAAGGCCCCGCGATGTGGTCTCCTAGAACTCAGAATGACAGAATGTTATTTGCGGAGGAGTGGAGATTGGCACTGGAAAATACCCAGAATCTGGATTTCTTCCAGGACATGGTAAGAATGCTTATTATCGAAAATCAATCCGTAAAAGGAGTTATTACATCTCTGGGTATCGAAATTAAAGCCAAATCCGTTATTTTAACCAACGGCACCTTTCTTAACGGTTTGATCCATGTTGGAGATAAACAATTAGGAGGTGGAAGAATGGGTGAACCCCGGTCTTTTGGAATCACGGAACAACTTACTTCACTAGGCTTTGTAGCCGGACGAATGAAAACAGGAACGCCTCCAAGAATAGACGGAAGAACGCTGGATTATTCGCAGATGGAGGAACAAAAAGGAGACGAAAATCCAGGTAAATTTTCTTTTTTGAATACACCATTACTGAAAGAACAACGCAGCTGTCATATCGTTTACACAAACGAAACAGTTCATGATATACTACGAGAAGGATTCGACAGAAGTCCCATGTTTAATGGAACCATTCAAAGTCTCGGGCCGCGCTACTGTCCTAGTATTGAAGATAAAATCAACCGTTTTGCAGAACGAAACCGTCATCAGCTTTTCGTAGAGCCGGAAGGTTGGAAAACAGTGGAAGTATATGTAAACGGTTTCAGCTCGTCCCTTCCGGAAGATGTTCAGATAAGAGCTTTAAGAGAAATTCCGGGCTTCAGAAATGCGAAAGTATTCAGACCGGGATATGCGATTGAGTACGACTACTTCCCTCCTACCCAACTCCAGCACACCCTCGAAACAAAACTGATAAAAAACCTGTATTTTGCAGGACAAATCAACGGTACAACGGGGTATGAAGAAGCCGCAGGACAAGGATTAATGGCTGGGATAAATGCTCATAATAAAGTTCGAGAAAAGGAAGAATTTATTCTGAGCAGAGACGAAGCATATATCGGTGTACTCATCGACGATTTAATTACAAAAGGAACAGACGAACCCTACAGAATGTTTACATCAAGAGCAGAATATCGCCTGCTGCTAAGACAGGATAATGCGGATATAAGGCTGACAGAAAAATCACATCAATTGGGTCTTGCATCAGAGGCAAGGTTGAGAAAAACAGAAGAAAAAATTTCAAGATCTAAAGACCTGGAAACATTTCTGCGTGAAACTTCACTGAAACCAGCCCTCATCAATCCTATTTTGGAAGAGAACGAAAGCAGCCCCGTGGATCAAGCTTACAAAGCAGCGCAGATACTGACACGACCCAACATCAACCTAAATACATTGGATCAGATTGATTTTATCCAAATAAAATCAAAGGAATATAATAAAGAAGAGCGTGAACAGGCCGAAATTAACATTAAATACAAAGGATATATTGAAAAAGAAAGGGAAAATGTTTCTAAACTGCACCGCATGGAAAATATCAAAATTCCCGACGATTTCAATTTTAAGAAAATAGCTTCTCTTTCCGCAGAAGCAAAGATGAAGATGGATGCTGTAAGGCCGAAAACCATCGCACAAGCCTCCAGAATAAGTGGAGTATCTCCAGCAGATATAAATGTTCTACTGATCTATCTAGGTAGATAGAAAGGAAGTTTCACGTGAAACATTATCACCATTCAGATGAAAATTAAAGATCTATTTTTGACTCAGGAGGAATTTGTTTTAAAAGAAACTGCAGTTACGGGGATTTTGAAAACTACTCCGGTTCCTTCAGATATTGAAAAATATTATAATTCTGATAAATACATTTCCCATCATCAGGACAGTAACGAACTTAAAGACAAAATATACAAGTTTGCTCAATCTTTTAATTTAAATTACAAAAGAAATATTTTAGCAGCGGAGACCTTCCATAATGCTGCTGTTCTGGATTATGGATGTGGTGCCGGTGAATTTCTGAAGTTTATAGAATGCGATTTTACCACATACGGATACGAACCGAATACTGATGCCAGGAACGCCGCATCAAAAAAAACGAATAAAACAAGAATAATTAACGACATCAGCATTATTCAATATAATTCTTTAGATGTTATTACTTTGTGGCATGTTTTGGAACATATTGAAAATCAAGAGGAAATTATAAATTTGTTTCACGAAAAATTGAAAAAAAGTGGAAAACTAGTCATTGCAGTTCCTAATTATACTTCTTATGATGCGAAATACTATAAAGAGTTCTGGGCAGCGTATGATGTACCACGACATTTATATCATTTTTCAAGAAAAGGTATGAAACAGATTTTTAATAATAAAGAATGGAAAATTACAAAAATAAAACCTCTTCTTTTGGATGCTTTTTATATATCGATATTAAGCGAAAAATATAAAAAAAATCCTCTCTTTTTATTAAAAGGAGGATGTATTGGAGCTATTTCTAATTTTAAGGCATTAAAAACAGGCGAATTTTCTAGTTTGATATATGTTATCGAAAAAAAATAGATCGTTAAAATTTAACCGGTTTACCGAAGCCAATTTTGACAAGTTTCGCTAAAAAATTAAAAAAGTTACCCGCAGGTAACTTTAATTTTTTTACTAATTGTTAATAGCAGCAACGCCTGGTAATTCTTTTCCTTCAAGACTTTCTAACATGGCTCCTCCTCCGGTAGAAACGTACGAAACTTTTGATTCATATCCATTTTGTTTTACAAAAGCAACACTGTCTCCCCCTCCTACTAACGAAAAAGCACCCAGCCGCGTAGCCTCTGCAATACTATCTCCCAAACGAATTGTGCCCTCAGCAAAATTCGGCATTTCAAAAACACCTACCGGACCGTTCCATAAAATGGTACGAGAATTCATAATGGTATCATGGAATAGCTTTCGGGTTCTCGATCCCACATCCAATCCCATCCAGTTCTCAGGAATATGATACGAATCCATTTCCTTTCGTTCGGCTTCATTATTAAACTCGTCGGCAGCTATAACATCTACGGGAAGGCAAAATCTTACATTCATCGCCTTGGCTTTAGCTAAAATTTCAATAGCCAGATCCATCTTATCATCTTCTACAATGGATTTTCCGATGTTTCCTCCCAACGCTTTTATAAAAGTAAATGCCATACCGCCTCCAATTATCAAATAATCGATGACGGGAAGCATATTTTCAATAATAGTTATTTTCGAAGAAACTTTGGAGCCTCCAATAATTGCGGTTACAGGTTTCTCCCCATTCTTTAGAACCTTATCAATTGCCTCAAGTTCCTTAGACATGAGTAAACCGAAAAATTTAGTTTCAGGAAAAAACTGAGCTATAACGGCTGTAGAAGCATGCGCCCTGTGTGCTGTACCGAAGGCATCATTCACATAAGCATCCCCATAATTTGCTAAATTTTTAGCAAAATCAAGAGTTCCCTTCTCTTCTTCCTCATAAAATCTTAGGTTTTCCAGCAGCAAAATCTGTCCAGGTTTTAAATTTCCTGTCATATTCTCTGCGTCATCTCCAATACAATCATGACAGAACTGGACTTGATTTCCAAGAACATTTTCTATTTCGGGGACCAGATTTTTCAGAGAAAATTCTTCCGTCTTTTTGCCTTTGGGTCTTCCCAAGTGGGTCATCAGAATTACGGAGCCTCCTTCGTTAAGTATTTTATCAATAGTTGGTTTGGCGGCAACAATTCTGGTATTGTCAGTTACTTTTAAATCTGCGCTTTGAGGTACATTAAAATCCACGCGAACCAGTACTTTTTTGTCTCTGAAATTGAAATCATTTACGGTTTTCATAGTAAAATTATATACCTACAAATTTAAGATTAATAATCTGAAAAAAAATTTTGTGCAAACAATTTTATCCCACACTCGCCATTAACATTCATCTATTTTTTTTTATTAATTATAAAAGAAGAGTAATGTTGTTGTAGAGTGTTCGGGAATATATGGATAAGTTTTTCAGCCGACTTTATCACAAAAATGGACACAATATTTTAAGATTTAATTAACAGTATAACCTGCTCAATGTTAATATTTAACGGAACATATTAACAATTATCAATATCTTTTCTAGACTAATATTGCGGAATAGTCCACTATGGAAAACCCTTCTCGTTCATCAGGACAACTATCAGCAAAATATTTAGGTGATTGTAAAAGGAAAAGACCATTAAAATTATTAATGAATAAAGAAAGAAAAACTTTGTAGAACTTATCCACACGTTTTTTCCAGAAATTTTGGTCTATTCACAAAGAATGTTGATGAATTACTGTCCTTCAATTGTGCTAAATATCGTTTTTTCACGAACGTGAAACGAAAATTAATGCTGTGAATAAAAATATTTTCAGTTCATAAACCTTAAATTTGTAGAAACTTGAAAGAATCGTATGAAAAAAATAGCAATAGCAGCCGATCATGCCGGCTTTGAATACAAAGAATATATTAAAAACCAACTGGGAGAAACCTATGACATAACAGATTTCGGAACCTACTCTACAGACAGTGTTGATTATCCGGACTTTGTACATCCGGCGGCTACTTCAGTAGAGAAAGGAGAAAATATCGCAGGAATATTGATTTGCGGAAGCGGACAGGGCGTACAGTTGAGTGCCAACAAGCATAAAGATATTAGATGTGCCTTATGCTGGATGCCGGAACTGGCCGAACTTTCCCGACAACATAATGATTGTAACATGGTAGCTCTCCCAGCACGGTTTATCGCAAAGGAACTGGCGTTGGAAATAGTGGAGAGATTTTTGAATACAGAGTTTGAAGGTGGCAGACATCAGAACAGAGTCAATAAAATAAGTTGCTAAATCTCATACCCAGAACATATGCCAAAAAAATCAAAATACTTCAGCCATAAAAATCATCAGAAACTGCAGGATATCGGAAAGAAGATTCTTGCATGGATGAATGAGAAACCCAATAAAATATATAATTACAAGCAGATCGCAGAAGGAATTGATTACAAAAATCCAAGACAGCGAGAACAAGTGATTCAGGCTTTACATCAGCTACTGGCGGATGATAAGATTAAAGAAACGGAAAAAGGAAAATTTATTTTAAATCTTAAAATACAGGGAACTTTAACTGGAATTATCGATTTTAACCAGTCCGGAAATGCCTATGTGAACGTAGAAGGAATCGATGACGATATTTTTATCCATTCCAAAAATGTGAAAGATGCGTTGCAGGGCGACAAGGTCCTTATCGTTACCTATCATTACAAAGGCAAAAAACTTGAAGGCTCGGTAGTACAGGTTCTGGAGAGAAATAAAACAGATTTCGTTGGAACCTTGGAATACATTGCACATAAGGAATTTGGCTTTGTAATTGCCGATAAAAAGATTATTCATACCGATATTTTTGTTAAAAAAGAGAATTTTCATGGCGCAAATCCAGGAGATAAAGTTCTGGTAAGAATGTTAGGATGGGATAAAGGCGACAAAAATCCCGAAGGTGAAATTATCCAGGTGCTTGGTGCTCCGGGCGAACATGAAACTGAAATTCATTCCATATTAGCAGAATACGGACTCCCCTATCATTTTCCTGAAGAAGTGGAAAAAGAAGCTGACGCTATTGACACCCAAATAAGAGATCATGAAGTAGCTAAACGTTGGGATATGAGGAATGTTCTAACCTTCACCATCGATCCAAAAGATGCCAAAGATTTTGATGATGCACTATCGCTCCGAAAACTGGAGAACGGAAACTGGGAAATAGGTGTCCATATCGCAGATGTATCGCATTATGTAACGCCCGGATCTTTGATTGATGATGAGGCTTATCAACGTGCAACGTCAGTTTATCTGGTGGACCGGGTGGTGCCTATGCTTCCGGAAGTATTGAGTAATAATGTCTGTTCATTGCGGCCCAATGAAGATAAATATACTTTTTCCGCCGTGTTTGAAATGGATGATGAAGCGAGGATTCATAAGCAATGGTTTGGCAGAACAGTCATCCATTCCGACAGAAGGTTCACCTACGAAGAAGCACAAGAAAGAATAGAATCAGGAACTGGCGATTTGGCCGGCGAGATTTTAACACTGGACAGGCTTGCTAAAATCATGCGGGAACAGAGGATTAAGAACGGTGCCATTACCTTCGACAGAAGTGAAGTTCGCTTTAATCTGGATGAAAATAACGAACCAATTGGTGTTTATTTTAAAGTAAGTAAGGATTCCAATCACCTAATCGAGGAATTTATGCTTTTGGCCAACCGAAAAGTTTCAGAGTTTATTTCGCTGAATCGCAAAGGCGAATACACCAATAATACCTTTATTTACAGAATACACGACGATCCGGATCCGGCAAAACTGGAAGCGCTTAGGGATTTTGTTTCCACTTTCGGATATAAAATGAACATTGCCAATACGAAAAAAGTAGCTGAAAGTATGAATGCACTGTTAAAAGGAGTACAGGGAAAACCGGAAGAAAATATGATCGAAACGCTGGCCATGAGATCTATGAGCAAGGCAGTATATTCCACGAATCCCATCGGGCATTATGGGTTGGGATTTGAGTATTATTCCCACTTTACTTCGCCTATCCGAAGATATCCCGACCTGATTGCCCACCGGCTTTTACAGCATTATCTGGACGGTGGAAAATCACCAAACAGGGAAGAAATTGAGGAAAAATCCAAACACGCTTCAGCTATGGAAAGGCTCGCTGCAGATGCCGAGCGCGACAGTATCAAATTCATGCAGGTGAAGTTTATGGAAAAACATCTGGGTGAAGTTTTTGAAGGAGTGATTTCCGGAGTTGCGGAGTTCGGATTTTGGGTTGCCATTCCTGAAAACGGGGCGGAAGGCCTCATAAAACTCAGGGATCTGACCGATGATAGCTATAATTACGATGCAAAAACCCACGCAGTTTATGGTGCTAGAACCGGCAATCAGTATCAGTTGGGTGACAAGGTGAAAATTAAAGTAATGAAAGCCAACCTTATTCAAAAACAACTGGATTTTAAAATTGTGGAGTAAATGTTTTATCAGTACCGGTACCTCTTTCGGGTTGCCATCATCATTGCCAATCTGCTGATATTCTTCACCATTATTCTTAATACTGTGATTTCTGTCGGGCAACTGCTGCTGGTGGCAGGAATTTACTTTGCCATTTCGTGGCTTATTTATAGATGGGTACGGCCACAGTGGGAGATTATTCTTGAAAAACTAGACTATTTTGGGTTTCTCGTTCCGCTGATATTTCACTTGTTTTTCTTAGTGAATTTCGTGTTTGCTCAAAACACGAAAATTGAAACGTACCGATTTTCCAACACTTCTTCCGGAATAATAGGAACGACTACCGATAATGTACCAGTTCATGGAAATTCGACAACGATCCAGCTGGAAAACAACGCGTATGAAAACTTTTATTTCGTAAGAACCTTTGTAGATTATGATAAAATGAGGGGCAAAAACGTGATTGAATATACCTTTGAAGAAGGATTTTTAGGACTAAAAGTGATCAAAAATTACCGCTTTTCAAATGATAATGTTATTTTTGAATAATTAATAGTGTATGTTTGAACTGATCTTCTCAGCCATCATTCTGGGATTCATGCTGAGTTTGGTATTTATCGGGCCTATTTTTTTTCTTTTAATCGAAACCAGTTTTTTAAGGGGCCCGAAAAGTGCTCTCGCATTGGATCTGGGCGTTATCCTTGCAGATATACTTTGTATCGTAGCAGCTTTTTATGCCAGTAATGATATCATACATCTCATTGATAAGCATCCGGGCTTTTATCGAATTACGGCGCTCATTATCTTGGTATATGGGATATTCATGTTCATTTCCAAAACTAAAATGCATCTTCCAGGAGAAAAAAAACTCATCAGTCAAAATTATTTTAAGACTTTTTTGAACGGGTTCTTGCTTAATTTACTCAACATTGGTGTCCTGCTCTTTTGGCTGGTTACAGTTATTACGGCACGAAAAAATTATCCGGAAAAGCCCCACTTTATTCTTTATCTTGGCATTGTAATCCTGACCTATTTTTTTATTGATCTAATAAAGATTTATCTTGCCAAAATGTTTCATGATAAGCTCACGTATAAAGTGGCCAATAGCATTAGGAGAGCGGTGGGAGCCATTCTGGTTATATTCAGTTTTTTTATTTTCCTTCAGAGTTTTAAGAAGTACAACCGTTTCGACAAACAGTTGGAACACGCAGAAAAACAGGAACCAAAACACATAAAAATGAACAAATGAAGTTCCCAAAAAATCTAATAAAAGGAGATAAAATAGCTGTGATTTCGCCCGCAGGTGCAGTGGAGGAAAATCAACTGACAGCTACCCTTTCCCTGATTGAGTCTCAAGGCTTTCAGCCGGTATTGGGAAACTATGTTTATGGGAAGTATGATAATGGTTTCGTGTATTCCGGAACGGAAGAGCAGCGTATTGCTGATATGAATTGGGCATTGAATGATCCTGAAATAGCTGCAGTTTGGGCTGCACGTGGCGGCTATGGCTGTCAGCATCTTGTACAGCATCTGGACTGGCATGTGGTGTCAGAAAATCCGAAATGGTATATTGGGTATTCTGATAATACCGTGATTCAGAGTGGCTTGTTACAACATCATATTCCTTCCATTCACGGACAAACCATTAAAACATCTTCCTTCGGGGTTTCAGATGATAGCTATCAGTATATTTTTGATATTTTACAAGGAAATATTCCTCAATATATCATTGAAAGTCATCATCTTAACAGAATCGGCGAAGCGCGCGGTACTCTGGTGGGAGGAAATCTAGCTTTGATTTATGCGCTGCTCGGAACAGAATATTCCTTCGATTTTCAGGATAAAATTCTTTTTATAGAAGAGATTGGCGAACAGTATTATGCTCTCGACAGGATGCTGATGAGTCTGGAAATGGCGGGTGTTTTCAACAAAATTAAAGGATTGATTGTGGGTGGAATGACCAATATGGGCAAAGAAGCGGATAACCGATACTATGCGGAAAGTTTTGATACGTTAGCTAACCAGTTGATTCTTGAAAGATTGCAGCACTACCCTTTTCCGTTACTTTTTCATTTTCCAAACGGACATATATTCCATAATGTGCCGCTTATTATCGGAACAAAAACAAAGATGATGGTGAAACCAAGCGAAAGTTTAATACAAATGGAACGCTGATGGCAGAACATAATGATCTGGGAAAACAGGCAGAAGATGCGGCAGTAGAATTTCTTCAGGAGAAAGGATATACTGTTATTGCCCGTAATTTTAGGTGGCAAAAAGCGGAAATTGATATTATTGCAGAATACCCCGGGATGCTGATTATTGTTGAGGTGAAAGCCCGGAGCAGCGAAGTCTTTATGGAACCTCAGGAAGCGGTGAACAGAAGAAAAATGCGTCTCCTCATCGCCGCCGCCGACCAGTTTCTGGAGGTGAACGAACGGCGAGAAGAAGCACGTTTTGATATTATTTCGGTAGTATCGAAGAAAGATGGCAGCATGAATATTACGCATATTGAAAATGCCTTTGAACCTTATGATGCAAACTGACGCCTTTGAACGTACATGTCCTAAAGTATAAAATTAAATTCTCACCTTTGCCTCATGAAAATTCTTCATATTGAAACCTCCTCCAAAAATTGCTCAGTAGCCATTTCCGATGGTAAAAAATTGCTTTGTCTGTGTGAAGAAACTTCGGAAAATTACAAACAGTCTGAATTGCTGCATACTTTCGTACAGTGGGCACTGGAAGGAGCTGGAATTTCGCTGAAGGAACTAGACGCAGTGTCGTTGGGAATGGGTCCCGGCTCCTACACCGGACTCAGGATCGGGGCTTCTGCTGCCAAAGGCTTTTGTTATGGACTCAATATTCCTCTCATTGCCATCAACTCTTTAGAAACCCTAGCAGCGCCATTTTTAACTACGGGTTTTGATCTGATTATCCCGATGGTGGATGCACGAAGGATGGAAGTATATTGCGCCGTTTATGACGGCCATAGCGGACAATTGCTCGCCGAAACTGAAGCAAAAATACTGGATCAAACCTCTTTTATGAATTTGCGCAGTAAAAAAATATTGTTCGCAGGCGATGGTGCGCAAAAAGCACAGGAAGTTCTTCAAATCCCTGGAGCAACATTCAATGTGGGAGTATTGCCCTCTTCAAAATATCTCATCCCGAAAGCAGTAGATAAATTTAAGGCCGGTGAATTCGAAGATGTGGCTTATTTTGAACCGTTTTATCTAAAAAATTTCCAGGGTATGAAGAAAAGAGACCATGACTGAAGTTTATATCAAAAAATGTAGGCTTTCAATAAACCTCTCATTAGCTATTCAGGATCCTAATATCTCATTATCATGCTCATCTGCTATAAAAGAGATATGCTTATCTGCTAATCAACGAAAATTATTTTCAATAAACCATTAAACACAAATTCCAAAGAATCATTAGATTATTTTCTTTGTTTCGGCAATGTAGGTGGAGCTAAGGGATTCTCCTGAGTCTGTTCTAAAGCCCTTTGTTCTGCTTTTCTTGCAGCATCGCTTTGTTGTCTCTGTAGTACATTCGTAGGGGCAGTATTCACGGCAGGCTCAGTCCTTTTTACAGGAGTAGGCGGTGCGGCGTTCTTCTGGATAAGATTCCCTTTTTCGTCACGTATCTGAACCTTCAGGTCACTTTTCAGCCAGTTGAGGATCTCTTTGGCTTTCTCGCCTTCCATGGTTTTATCATAATTCAGCGCAATCTGTTCCAATTGAAGAATCATAACTTCTTTGCCGCTGAGTTTGCCTGCATTCAGCGCATTCAACAGAGCAAATTTAGGAACCAGCGCATCATTTTTATGCTGTTGCAGAGCATCGTTAATAATAGACTGGCTTTCCGTAAACTTTTCATTTTCATAATAAGCAAAAGCGGTTCGGTACGCTCTCTCCGCTTCTGGAGCCGATTTTACAAAACTTTTGTTTCGGGGATTCCGGGCAAATTCGGCGTACGAGGTATAAGGATAATCATTCAGCAATATCTGTTTGGCGCGTTCTGCCGCGGCCGGATTGCTCTCATAATTCATTGTAAAAATTTCATAAAGCGCAAGCAACATCACTTTTTCCTCCGGTTGGTTGTCCACCAGCTCGTACAGCGTTTTGGTTGCCAGGGGCGTATCTGAAAAGAAATCATCATACATCATACCCATTCCTAAGCTGGCTGTATCTCTGCTTTTTTTCAGCTGATCCAGTGTGCCGGCATCACGGGGGATTTTTTCGATATAAAAAGCGGGCTCAAACCTCCGCGGATCGGCCGTGGAAACTACGCCGAGTGCAGCACTCTTAGGGTCTTGCATGGTTGCCATTCGGGCAGAATAACGCCAGTTATCGGAAAGCGCGCGGTTGCCCCAAGTTTGTTTAAATTCCGAAGAACCTCGGGATACTGAGGATGTATTGGAAAAGTAAAACCCCCGGGAACCGCCCGTGAAATCCTGAAATACATTGGATTTTCCAGCAAATACGGAATTGGCAGAATAATCTCCCGTATCGAATCCTTTACTTCTTTCTTCACGAATGCGCGCCCGTTCTTCAGCATCTTCCCTAGCTTTCATCTTTTCGATATGGCTATTGAAATAAGCAATGCGCTCCTCTTCAGGCATTTTTGCAAGGGCAAGAATGCTGTCATTTTTTTTGATCAGATAATAGTTGGCCGCGATTTTTTTTATATTGGCAGACTGGTTCTGTAAAGCGATCTTGGTAGGTTCATACGTCATAACGGCAATGGCTGAGTCGTAGTAAGCACCGGCTTTAATGTAATCATCGTCTTCCAGATAGCCTTTCCCGATTTCGAAATAACTGAGTCCACGGATTTGAGGATCTGAAACTTTCTCCGCGAGAGATTGCCGGAAAAAATCCAAGGCCTCCTTTTTCTTTCCGGCTTTATTGGCCATCAGCCCCAGCGCATAATAAAATTCGTTCTTTCGGGAGGCGTATGTTCCTTTTTTGCTGATGTCCTCCAGATATTTTTTAGCTCCGCTATAGTCATCCTTGCTGTTGTAGGTTTTAGCAATTTCAATCTGAGATTTCACTTCAAACTCAAAATCATTGGCATATTTGTAAGCAGAAGCAAAACTTTCTCTGGCTTGTGCTCCTTTGCCTAAATCGGCAAGAATCTGGCCGCGAAGAAAGGCAATTCGGCTTTTCATTTTCCGGTTGGTATTCACGTCGAAGGCATGGGAAAGTTCGGCAACGGCAGCCTCTTTATTTCCGGCTTCCAGAAGAGCTTCTGAATAATGAATGCTGAGCAGTTTTTGATAATCTTTTTTAAGTTTTTCTTTTTTTAAGTCCGCGAAAATCGCATTGGCTTTAAAGT
>JAEYOX010000048.1 GCA_023411265.1 Bacteroidota bacterium
TTCATAGTCAGTATAAATATTTTCAAAGTACAAAGAAATAATAAATTTATCAATTAATCAAGAATTGTTTTGATTTTTTTCAAACGATTATAAATTTATTTTATTGTATCACATTATTATTTTAAAAATTTCGTTTAATTTGTATTCCTGAAATTAAATTCAAAAATGAGACGCTATCTTTTTATTCTATTTTTATTTCAATCCGCTACGCTTTTATTCTCCCAAAAAGTCAATGTTCAGTGGGAGGGAGCAAAAATTAATGATTTTGGTCATGTTCAAATAAATTTGCCAAGTTTCCGAAATGAAGGTTTTTCATTTGACCAAAATAATATATTTATTCACACTAAACAAAATATCCGAGAAAAAGATATAAAAATAACCAATCTGCAATGGGAAATTATCGCTGAAAAAGAGTTGTATGACCTTGATAAAAATAATCTTCCGGACTTTGAAACTACTGATGTTTCCTATATTAACAGTGAAAACGGCAGAACCGCACTGGTAAGCGTAGGACTGTTCAAAAAAATAAACGGAAAAATTTTCAGGCTTTCTTCATTTGAGATGAGTGAAACTGAAAAAGGAGGGAACATGCTGCAGAAAATAGGCACTACGGATAATCCCTTAGCTTCCGGCAGTTTTTATAAAATTAAAGTAGACAAATCAGGAATTTTTAAAATTACCAGAGATTTTTTGCAAAGTATAGGGATCAATGCCGGCAGTGTAAATCCTAAAAATTTGAGAGTTTACGGCAACGGCGGCCTTCTTCTTCCGGAACATAATCAGAATAAACGATACAGCGCACTTCAAGAAAATGCAATACAGGTTGTGGGTGAAGATGATGGGATTTGGGACGATACCGATTATGCCCTTTTTTACGCTCAGGGCCCCGACGGATATAACCTTTATAATACAACCAACGGAAATGGTTTTAAAAGAACTGATACACGTATCGACCGTAGCAATAATGTGAAAAATATTTACGAGGATTTTTCCTATTATTTTATCACTTTTGACAAAGGACCCGGGAAACGTGTTGCTACTACTGATGCACCTCTTCCTGCGAATCTCATTACGAGATACCACGAATATCAGGTCATTAATGAAGAAAAAAGAAATCTGTTAAAATTAGGGAAAGTATGGGTGGATGATCAACCCTTCACCAGCCCAAAATCCGTTAGTATAACTACAAATTCCGCTCCACTTCCCGGAGAACAGGTGCTTTACCGGACTCAGGTGATTGGCTATAAAGCGCAGGGAAACTCGCTGGCTTTTAATATTAACAATGAGAATCCTGCTTCACAAACCATTTCCACTAGTGCTAATACGCCCGATTTTGTACCGATGCGGTTTACAGGAACACTGAACAATGCACAGGGAACCACATTTACTTTTAATTATGATCCAAATATTTCAGTGAATCCCAATGGTGCTTTTTATTTTGATTATCTTGAAATTCAGTATAAAGAAAATTTATCTTTCAACGGAAGTCAAATGAATTTCCGGGATTTTTCTTTGGTGAGCGGATCCGGACAAACCTATGGCTTTTCAGTTTCTAATGCTTCTGCTTTAGAGCAAATTTGGGATGTCACGGATATTACCAATGCGAACCGTAGAGTGAACAAAGCTTCCGGAAACAGCGTTTTCAATTTTGGATATATTACCAATAATCCGGATTTCAATAATGAATTTGTTGCTTTTCGGGCTGATGCCGCATATCAGCCAAGCTTTGTAGGAAAAGTGGAAAACCAGAATCTCCAGGGTCTGCAAAATGTAGATTACCTCATCCTTACTCGCCCGGAGATGATGATGCAGGCCCAACGTCTCGCCAATTATCACCAGACAAAAAATAACTTCAACACGCAGATTGTTGATATTCACAAAATATATAATGAATACAGCAGCGGCGGACAAGATCTTACTGCGATCAGAGACTTTATCACGCATCTCAACACTCCTGCCGGAAGTCTGAAATATGTTTTTATCTTAGGAGATGCTTCATATGATTTTAAAAACAGAACATCTAACAGCTATAATATTGTACCCAGCTACCAGAGCGAGGAAAGCGGAAATTATGTTACTTCGTTCGTTACGGATGATTATTACGTAATGACTTCCCCGCAAACAACCACTAATCTCGGCTTTGTGCTCCCCGATCTGCCGATTGGAAGAATTCCGGCTGCCAATCCTCAGGAAGCCAAAACCATGATAGACAAAACATTAGCGTATTATAACAGCTTGCCCGGACAATCTTCTCCGTTCGGGATTTGGCGAATGAAACTGGACTTTGTAGTAGATGATGACAAAGACGGCGGAACGCCTTTTCATACTATCATGAATACTGCGCTGGAAGAAGTTTTTGAAGGTACCACCGATAAACCGGAATACAATGTCCGAAAGTTATACATGGATGCTTTTCCCGCTGAAAGCACCGCCGCGGGACAAAGATATCCGCAGGTAAACCAAGCTATTGCCAATGATATCGGGAACAGTTTGTATTTATTTTATTTCGGGCATGGCGGCATCAATGGCTGGGCACAGGAAAGAGTCCTCACCACCAATGAAGTGCAGGGTCTTAATAATTTTTCACCGGTTTACAGCCGTTTCCCATTTGTTTCTACGATAACCTGTGAATTTACCCTTTGGGATGATCATGATACCTATTCTGTTGGCGAACAATTCATTAAGCATAAAACCGGCGGAGCAGCCACGATGATTACTTCCAGTCGTGCTGTAAATGTAGGATACGGGGAAACTTTTTCCGCCACTTTCACCAAATCTATTTTCACACTGAATGCTGCGGAGGATTTTGAAACCTTAGGAAATGCTCATTTAACTGCCAAGAAAAATTACGGCGGCAGCAGCGATCACCTGAAAGTTAATTACCTAGGCGATCCGGCCATGAAACTGAGTCGTCCTAAAAAGCTACTGGTTATTGATAATGTAGAAACTCCGGTACCCGGCCAGATTAGAGCCTTGGATTTTGTGAAAATCACAGGCCATATCAATCATCCCAATGGAACTGTAAACACGGAATTCAACGGAAAAGTAATTGTTAATATTTTTGATAAGAGAGTGAACAAAAGCACTTTGAATAATGATGGAACTCTTACCCCGATTCTGCAATATACCGAGGAAGGCAGTCCGATCGTAAAAGCTTCCGGAACGGCAGTTAACGGACAGTTTACTGTCGAATTTTATGTTCCGAACGATATTAACTATACCCTTGGAACAGGAAGAATTATTGCATATGCGGATAATAATGTAGAAGATGTTTTCCAAAATCAACCGTATCAAATCGGAGATATTAATCCGAACGGAATTAATGATAATGAACCTCCGAGAGTGAAACTATATATGAACAATACCAATTTTGTTGATGGCGGAATTACGGATCAGAATCCTATGCTACTGGCCTGTGTTACAGACGATACAGGAATCAATTCCACAGGAGCCGGAATAGGCCACGATATTATCACCTATCTGGACGGGCAAATAATCAATACAACAGTTCTGAATGATTTCTACAATCCGGGAGACGGAAATGGCTGTCTAAATCCTACACTTGCGGAATATCAGAAAGGAAGTGTTACCTACCCTTTCAGAAACCTTGCTCCCGGCGAACACACATTGACGTTCCGAGTTTGGGATATTAACAATAATTCTACGACCGAAACGTTAAGGTTCATAGTAAAAGATGAAGCGAATCAAAATCTTGTGGTGAACCGACTGCTCAACTGGCCTAATCCGTTTACAGATAAAACCTATATTCATTTTGAGCATAACTGCGATGATATTCTCGATGTGAATGTACAAATCTTCACTATCACAGGAAAACTAGTAAAAACCATGAGCCAGACCGTAATGGCCGAACCTTTTCTGCAGGGATTCAGGACTCCGCACCACGCCATTGGCTGGGACGGAAAAGATGATTTCGGGGATGCTGTGGGAAAGGGCACCTATATATTTAAGATATTTGCCCGAAGCCAGAATCAGGAAAAATGCAAAGGAGGGGCTACAGCAATAGAAAAAATGGTATTACTGCGGTAATATTTTAAAATAATTTATATATTTGAAAGATTAAAAATAACTATATGGATTTTACAAAAAAACTGCTTTTAGGATTGGGTTTTGGAGCCAGTTTAACGGTTTTTGCACAAGACTTAAGCAAAATCAGGCCTGTACTTACAGGAGCACCCTTCCTTAGAGTAGCTCCCGATGCACGTGCAGGAGGTATGGGTGACCAAGGGGTTGCCACTTCCGCTGATGTTTTTTCACAATTCTGGAACGCAGCAAAATATCCTTTCAGCAGAAGCCAGTCTGGTGTAGGGGTAAATTATACTCCTTACATGGGCAAGCTCACCAATGATGTTTTTTTACTATACGGTTCTTATTTCAAATTCCTGGGACAGGAAGAGCGTTCCACCATTTCTGCCAGTATCTATTATTTCAATATGGGAGAAGTGCAGTTAACGAGTTTAGCTGCGCCCAATGTAGTCAACGATGAAGGGATTTCAAAACCTAATGAATTTGCAATTGATGTAGCCTATGCTTTAAGACTTGCAGATTCTTTCTCGATGGCGGTAACGGGAAGATTTATCCGCTCCGATTTTTCTGGCGGCTTCAATACCGATACCACGCTGAAAGCAGCCAATACCTTTTCAGTAGATATTTCATCTTACTATACCAGTCCACGTTTCTCCGGTTTAGGCGGAATGGAAAACAGAATAAATGCCGGTTTGGCAGTACAGAATTTAGGTCCGAAACTGGACTACACCGGCGACGAGGAATCCAGAAGCTACCTTCCCACGATGGCAAGGCTTGGTGTAGGATACGATGTTTTCATTGATGATGTGAATCGCGTAGGATTTAGCGCCGAAGCTTCAAAACTTCTTGTTCCGG
>JAEYOX010000059.1 GCA_023411265.1 Bacteroidota bacterium
AGGCAATCTTACAGAAGAGCAGAAAAACGAAACGCTGGGCAACATCACCACCTTCACCCAGCTTTCTGATGCCTGCGGAAATGCAGATTTAATCGTGGAAGCGGCGACCGAGAATCAGGAATTAAAAGTGAAAATCTTTACGCAGATGGACGAACTGGCTCCTGAAAACTGCATTCTGGCGACCAATACTTCTTCTATTTCCATTACAAAAATTGCAGCGGCTACCAAAAGACCTGAAAAAGTAATAGGGATGCACTTTATGAATCCTGTTCCGATAATGAAACTGGTGGAAATTATCAAAGGTTACTCTACTTCCAAAGAAACTTTCGATGCGGTATATGAAATGTCCAAAACCTTGGGAAAGGTTCCGGTTGAAGTGAACGACTATCCAGGATTTGTAGCCAACAGAATTCTGATGCCTATGATTAATGAAGCAATTGAAACCTTATACAACGGCGTAGCCGGCGTGGAAGAAATAGACACGGTTATGAAACTCGGAATGGCACATCCAATGGGACCGCTTCAGCTCGCAGATTTCATCGGTCTGGATGTTTGTCTTGCCATCCTTAATGTAATGTACGACGGATTCAAAAATCCGAAATACGCACCGAATCCTTTGTTGGTAAACATGGTAATGGCAGGGAAAATGGGAGTAAAATCCGGTGAAGGTTTCTATGATTATTCTGAAAACCGGAAAGCCGAAAAGGTTTCGAAGATGTTTACGAAGTAAGCTATGAGCGTTGTAGAAAAGTTCTGTCTGTTTGTGATCAGTTTATTTTTTGTCCTGATACATTCGGACGGAATTTTCTTTTGGGATAATATTGCGCAGCTTTCTGTTCCTGCCGATTATTATTTTGATAACGGATTAAGCAATTTTTTCATACCTGATGAAATTGCGACCGGGCATCAAACTTTTGTAGCTGCTTATCTGGCACTTGGCTGGAAAATTTTTGGAAAAAATTTATTGGTCTCCCACCTGCTTATGGTGCCTTTTGTTTACGGGATACTCCTACAACTATACCGTTTTATTTCAAAATTTTTAGATAACAAAAAACATATCTATATCATCTTGTTTTTAACGGTTTTAGATGCTGCTATACTCTCACAGCTATCTTTAATTACATTCGAAAAAGTACATATTTTCTTTTTACTTTGGGCAATCAATACTTTTATTGAAAACAGAAAAACTGCTTTTATAATAGCATTTGCAGGGCTTTGTCTAGTTAGTTTAAGAAGCACCATGTCGGCAATTGGCTTAGGAATTTTTGTGTTTATATATCCTTTTATCACTCACCAAAAATGGAAGTTTGAAACTGTCTTACTCCTAGTTCCTGGATTTTTTCTCTTCGCAATATTCCTTTTAACTTTTTATTTTGAAAAGGGTTGGATCATCCACAATACCGTTTCCAATAGCTGGTCAGAGTCTTCAGAATATGCTTCACTACAAGATATGGCAAAAAATACTGTAATTATCTTCAAAAATCTTGGGGACTATGGCAGAATTTACGCTTTGGCAGGAAGTGGATTGCTCGTACTTCTGTTTTTTTTTGAAAGGAGAAAATTTAGTAAAGTGGATAAAATATTGCTTGCACTAATACTGTCTCAATTTATCATATTTTATTTGACCACAGTCATTTATAGGAACTCGATTTCGATGCGTTATTTTATTCCGGTATCTCTGTTTATTACACTGTTTTTTCTTATTTCTGTTTTCAGAAATTTTAGAAAAAAATATACAATTGCAGCTTTAGCATTGATTAGTACCATAAACGGATATTTTTGGAGCTATCCTATTAACATTGCTTCAAACTGGGATTGCACACCTGCACATTGGCCATATTATGATTTGAGAAAGAAAATGAAAGATTACATCGTTTCCAAGAAAATAAATACCGATGAGGTTGGAACTTTTTTTCCAAATGCACGTAGTTTTAAAGTCACGGAGCTTTCTAGGGATCAATCGGGATTTGCCAATGTAGATTTTAATAAAAACCGCTATATCTTCTTCTCAAATGTTTATAATGTAGATGACGAAGCACTTCAAGAGCTTTTTAATTCTTCAAAATGGAAGTTGATAAAACAGTTTTCCAATGGAAAAATTTTCGTTTCACTCTATGAAAGATTAGAGTAACCACCTTAATAAAAATTAGAATTCCTACTGAGATGTTTTTGAGTTTTTTTTTCGTTATCTTTGAGAACGATTTAAAATTTTAAACACATGAAATTACCAAAGTTTTTATTAGCAGACAATTCTGAAATGCCTGAGGATCTCTTTGTGGTGCATACAGAATATCCGAGATTTATCCTGAATGTGGAGGAGGAAGAAGTGGAATGGCTGGATGACTTGGATGGAGATGACGAAGAAACCATCGCCAACGAAGCTACCGAAGTGGTAGGTATGGCCCTTAACTGGTGCGACGAAGAACTCGCCAAATACGACGAAGAAGAAGACGAAGATTAATATTGACATGAAACGCCTTGCTCTTTCCTGCCTATTGCTTTTTGCTCTTTCCTGTAAAACGGAAACAGAGGACGATAGCAGCCTGTATGCAAAATGTGATCAGACGACTCTGATCAATCAGTCAGGCTATCCTTCGGCAACCATCGGAAATGCAAACATTTCCCAGGCCGCAATATCAGGAAATTGTCTGAGGCTGGCCTACAGCAGTAGCGGATGCGATGGCAGCTCGTGGCAAGTAAGTCTTATTACCGATGGCACTGTAGATCTTTCAACAATACCTGCAACCAGAAAATTAAAATTCATTCTAGTGAATCAGGAAATCTGCGCTGCCGTCATCAGTAAGGAGAAGAGTTTTGACATTTCAAATCTTCAGGTCAGTGGCGCCCAAGCAGTTTCACTGTACATTGAAAATAACGGACAGACGCTGGTATATCAGTATTAAATCTTAAAAACATAAAAGCCGGAATCCAAAATTCCGGCTTTTATTATGCTTAAATTTTGACCATTGAATTATGGTTTAATGGTATAATTCAATCCAAGATGAAACCATCTTCCCGGCATCGGAACACCGAACGCTTCGGTATATTTTGTATTGGTGAAATTATTGATCAGAATAAAGATATTCAGATGACGGTACTGATAATTCAGTTTGTCATCCAGAAGATGATAGCTGTATCCGTTAGCTCTCTCCTGATAGCGGTACACCAACTGGTGAGTAAAGTTCTTTAGAAAACGATTCTCCATTTTCGCTGTGAACTGATGTTTCAGATGATCCATTGCGTACCGGGAAAACTCAGTCTGAGTTTTGAGTTGGATATCCAGATAGGTGTATCCCGCAGAAACCGAACTGATAAAACCGTCAAAACGCTGCTGAAGTTCTGCTTCAATTCCCTTTGTTGACATTTCACCAATATTCTCCGCCTGCCATTTTTCAGCAGATTCATTCTTTATCCAATCGATTCCGTTGGTGGTTTCACGACCGAAATAACTGGTTTTAAACTGCGTCCTGTTTCGCAAATAACGGTATCCTGCTTCATAGGAAACAGCATGTTCAGGCTTCAGGTTGGGATTTCCGCTTTCTGTTCCGCTTACATAATATAAATCCGTAAAAGTTGGAATGCGGTGAACTCTTGCTACATTTCCAAAGATTTTGTGATTGCTGTTCAGGTCAAAACCGATATCCATTCCGGGGTAGAAAAAATCTCCGGTGCCCGAAAAATGTGCCCAAGAAATACCCGGCGAAATCTGTAATCTTTCACTGATAAATGAAAAATGATGTTCGGCAAAAAGCTGGGTACTGAACCGTTCCCTTTGTCCCAGATTATTACTCGCTAAAAATTCTTTCCTTAGTTCCAGCCCCACACCTGTCGTGCCCAAGGTCGATTTGTAGCTTCCGTTGATTTCACCGCCAACATTGTTCCCGATGTGCATATTGCGGTAAATCTCCGGTTTTTCTCTGTTAAAAAGATACATATCCTGTCCTCTACGCCAATAGACATTTGAGTTTAAATTGAATTCTCCGAAATTTTGCCGGTGCATGAGACTTACAACTGAAGCCTGCATTTCTTCGTATTGTTCTGTTGCCTGCGGAGAAGCATAAAAACCATTGGCTCCGAATTTCTTTTCCGAGAATCCGGCCTGGAACTGCAGTGTACCGTCTCCAAGTTGATATTGATTCTGATAAAAAACATTATTAATCCTATAATCGGTATTATGTCTGTACCCTTCTGACCGGCCGGAGTTAACCTGCACTAAATGAGAAAAACGTTCTGTTCCGAATTGAGAGTTTAATCCCATTTGTAAAGTAGAAAAATCGCCTGCTTGTGCCGAAATTTTCACGTTGTTTTCAGACGAAGTTTTGGTAATAATATTGATCACACCGGCGTAAGCATTGTTCCCGAATCGCCTTGCTGCCGGTCCTTTTATAATTTCGATTCGTTCGATACTGCTCAAATCTACCGGGATGTTTAAAGAATTGTGACCGGTTTGCGAATCGTTCATCCGGATACCATTAATCAGAATCATGGTTTGCTCGAAAGATCCGCCGCGTATGGAAATATCACTCTGAACACCGTTAGATCCCCTTCTGCGGATATCCAGTCCTACCGTCTGCTGCAGGAGTTCATCGATACTCATTGCGGGAGATTGCGCAATATCAGCTTTCGTGATCAGCACCACATTTTCATTTACTTTCCTATAAGGCAGATTCATCATTTTGCCATAAATTTCCACTTCTTCAATCTGTGCTTCCGGTTGCTGCCCGTACATTTCGGAGCTCAGCATGATTAGGCCGGCCATTACAATACTTTTTTTCATTTATTGTCTATTAACGCTTTACCCTCCGGCATCAGTACAGATTTCCAGAGCATTTCATTTTTTATGGCGCAAATATATTAACACTTTATCAATTTTAAAGCTATTCATCGAATAATATTACGAATTAATTCCGGTTAATTAATCACTGGCGCCTTTCCGTTTCTTAGCTGCATTTTCCGTAATTTTGCAGCATGATGATTCCTATGATCAACGAAGCCAAAATCGATATAAAAAAAGAAATCTATATTAAGAATGCACATCTTAATAATCTGAAAAACATAGATGTTGTCATTCCTAAAAATAAACTGATTGTCATCACCGGCGTTTCCGGAAGCGGCAAATCGTCTCTAGCTTTTGATACCCTTTATGCCGAAGGACAACGCCGCTATGTAGAAAGTCTGAGTTCGTATGCCCGACAGTTTCTTGGTAAACTGGAAAAACCAAAAGTGGATGACATCAAAGGTCTGGCACCATCAATCGCCATTCAGCAAAAGGTAATTTCATCAAATCCGAGGTCGACTGTAGGAACATCTACAGAAATTTACGATTATCTGAAACTGCTTTTTGCCCGAATCGGCCGCACCTATTCTCCCATATCAGGCGAGGAAGTAAAAAAAGATAATGTTACGGATGTTATTGATTTCATAAAAAAACAGCATCAGGAAACTCTTTTTGCACTGCGTTCCCCTTTGGATTTTGAAAAGAAAAAATTCAGTGAAATTCTGAATACGCTGAAAGTTTCCGGATTTACCCGTTTGGATGTCAATGGAAACATGGTGGAAATTGAAGATCTTGAAAGTTTTGGATTTGTCCCGGAAGATAACATGGAAATCCATCTGGTGATCGACCGTTTCAAATATGAAGATGATGAAAGTTTTCTGCAGCGTTTGGCCGATTCTATTCAAATTGCTTTCTACGAAGGACACGGCTATTGTTCCCTGAAAAATTTAGAAACCAATACCGTAAGAGAGTTTTCCAATAAATTTGAGTTGGACGGAATTGAATTTTCTGAACCTAATGTTCATTTCTTCAGTTTTAATAACCCTTATGGTGCCTGTCCGGAATGTGAAGGATACGGAAAAGTGATCGGCATAGACGAAGATCTGGTGATACCCAATAAAAATCTTTCCGTTTTCGAGGAAACAGTAGCCTGTTGGAAAGGAGAAAGCATGAGCGAATGGAAAAATGCGTTTATCAAAAGAACCGGAAATGATTTCCCTGTTCACAAACCCTATTTTCAACTGACTAAGGAACAGAAAGACCTTCTTTGGAAAGGAGACGGAAGCCGTAATTTTCCGTCAATATCTTCCTTTTTCAAAATGGTGGAAGAGAATCTGTATAAAATTCAATACCGGGTGATGCTGTCGCGCTTTCGAGGAAAAACCACGTGTCCCACTTGTGAAGGGTTGCGGCTGCGACCTGAAACAGATTGGGTGAAAATCGGCGGACACACGATACAATCCCTGATTGAACTTCCGCTGGATGAACTGTTGCCGACAATGCAGTCATTAAAACTGACAGATTACGAAACTCATGTCGCCAAAAGACTTCTTTATGAAATCACAACAAGGCTAGAGTTTCTTCTGAAAGTAGGCTTGGGTTACCTTACCCTAAACCGGACTTCCAACACTCTTTCAGGCGGGGAAAGTCAGCGGATTAATTTGGCCACGAGTTTGGGCAGTTCACTGGTGGGTTCCATTTATGTTTTGGATGAACCTTCTATTGGACTTCATTCGCGCGACACCGAAAACCTGATTACTGTTCTTAAAAATCTTCGTGATTTAGGAAATACCGTTATTGTTGTTGAACATGATGAAGACGTGATGCGGGCTGCCGACTATATTATTGATATCGGACCGGAAGCCGGTTACCTGGGAGGAGAGCTGATGTTTGCGGGGAATTTTGAGGAACTTAAAAATGCGGATACCCTTACTTCCCACTACCTTACGGGAACATTGGAAATTAAAGTTCCTGAACAGCGGAAAACGCCAAAAGAATTTGTTAAAATCCGCGGAGCCAGGCAAAACAATCTCAAAAACATAAACGTGGATATTCCTCTGGAATGCCTTGCAGTAATCACAGGAGTTTCAGGCAGCGGAAAATCTACCCTGATGAAAGAAATTGTTTCCAATGATATTCAGATTCAATTGGGAAAAGGGGGTAAAAAAGGAGATTACGATTCTGTAGAATTTCCAAAGAAATATATTAAGAATCTGGAAATGATAGACCAGAACCCGATTGGAAAATCTTCCCGATCGAATCCGGTTACTTATCTGAAAGCGTACGACGACATCCGCGATCTTTTTGCCAAACAAAAACTAGCGAAAATGATGGGTTATAAAACCAAGCATTTCTCCTTCAACGTGGATGGCGGCAGGTGCGACGACTGCAAAGGAGAAGGGATCATCAGCGTTTCCATGCAGTTTATGGCAGATATAGAACTGGAATGTGAAACCTGCAAAGGAACACGTTTTAAAAACGAAATTCTGGAAGTGAAATTTGATGACAAAAACATCTCCGATATTCTGCACATGACCGTGGATGAAGCTCTTATTTTCTTCCGTGAGAATGACGAAAGTAAAATTGTCACTAAACTCCAGCCGCTTCAGGACGTGGGATTGGGCTATTTACAGTTGGGGCAAAGTTCTTCTACGCTTTCCGGCGGCGAAGCACAGCGAATCAAACTCGCTTCGTTTCTGGTGAAAGGGACGACTACCGAGAAATCGCTTTTTATTTTTGATGAACCTTCCACCGGACTTCATTTTCATGACATTAACAAATTGCTGAAATCATTTCAGGCACTCGTGAATCTGGGACATTCAATTATGGTGATAGAGCACCATCCGGATATTATTAAATTCGCAGACTATATTATTGATATTGGTCCCGATGCCGGAAAAAACGGTGGTGATATCGTTTTTGCCGGAACTCCTGAAGATTTAATTCATGTAGAAGTTTCGCATACTGCACGTTATCTGAAAGAGAAATTATAAAATGTACCATTAAATTTCCAGTTCCTCATCATCACTTTTAAGTGATGATTTTTTGTTTTAAACTAAAGCGTTTTTATCTTAAGAAAATATATTAAGTATAATAATATTATTTTAATTTCACTAAAAGTGTTGTATTTGGTATTAATGTTGTACATTCGCACTTAATTAGTATAATACTAAACTAATTATGAATTACGAGTTATTAAAAAATGTTATTGATCTTGTTAGGGAATTTGAAGAGGAAAATGCACAATCGCTACAATATCCGAATGATGTCAAAGGATTTCAGGAGTGGATTACGGATCGTGAAACCAATAAACCGGAACCGCAATGGGAAGGAAAAGAACTGGGCCGTAGCGCAGAAAGTGTAATTAACACACTCATTGTGCACATGAACAGATATGCAAAAAGTTATTCAAAATCAGTGATTCATGATTCTGAATTTTCAACACAGGAAGATTTTATTTATCTCATCAATCTGAAAGCTTTCGGAGCAATGACGAAGATGGAACTTATTAAGAAAAACATTCAGGAAAAACCTGCGGGAATGCAAATTATCAACCGTTTAATTTCTCACGGCTGGGTGACGCAAACAACATCAGAAAAAGACAAAAGGAGCAAAGTAATCAGCATCACTCCCCGAGGTGAAGAAATTTTGCAGGAACATATGGATAAAATCCGTCAGGCTACGCAGATAGTGACAGGAAATCTGAATGATAAAGAAAAATTGGACCTTATAAGGTTATTATCTGCATTGAATGATTTTCATCTTCCACTATATCAAAAAAATATTCCGCCAGAATCACTCCTGGAAGAAGCTATAAAAACAAAAGAAGAAAAAGAATGAAAACAGCTATTATTGGAGCAGGTTTTTCCGGACTTTCCGCCGCTTCCTATCTCGCTAAAGCAGGCCATGAAGTCCATGTTTTTGAGAAACACGGTCAACCCGGAGGTCGGGCCCGTCAGTTTACAACCGAAGAGGGTTTTGTGTTCGATATGGGTCCAAGTTGGTATTGGATGCCGGATATTATTGAGAATTTCTTTCAGGACTTCGGCTATTCCACTTCTGATTTTTTTGACCTCATTCCATTGGATCCTCAATTTGAAATGGTTTTTTCAGACGGACTCACAGGTATTCCTGCAGATTATGAAGAGATGAAAGCGCTATTTGAAAAAATGGAAGCCGGTGCTGCCGAAAAACTGGAGGTTTTCATGAAAGATGCAAAGTTCAAATATGAAGAAGGAATGGGAAAATTCGTGACCCTACCCTGCCACAGCTGGTTGGAATTTGCCAGTCCGCGAATTGCGCAGAATGCATTGAAACTTGATCTGTTAACGAATTTCAGATCCTATGTAAAGAAATATTTCAAACATCCAAAGTTGAGAGCATTAATGGAATTTCCTGTGATATTTTTGGGCGCATCCCCGGAAAAAATACCGGCTTTGTACAGTCTGATGAACTACGGAGGATATGCGCTGGGCACTCATTATCCACACGGAGGTTTTTATAAATTGGTGGAAGCTATGGAAACCATTGCTGAAAAGTCGGGAGCACTATTTCATTATAACGCTTGTGTTGAGAAAATCAAAAGTGATCAAAAAAAAGTGAAATCTATTACGGTTAACGGTATTGACCATGATTTTGACGCTGTAATAGGTGCTTCAGATTATCATCATACTGAGAGTCTGCTGGAAAACATCAATGCAAAAAATTATCCCGATTCTTATTGGGAGAAGAAAACATTTGCCCCGTCATGCCTTATTTATTATCTTGGCTTTAGTGATAAAATCCCGAATTTAAAACACCATACACTGTTTTTCGAACATGATTTGGATATTCACATTGATGCTATTTATAAAGACAAAAAATGGCCGGAACAACCGCTCTTTTACGCCTGTTGTCCGTCCAAAACCGATCCATCCACAGCACCGGAAGGAAAAGAAAATCTGTTCCTCCTCCTGCCTTTGGCTTCAGGGATTGAAGACGATGAAGCTTATCGCGAGGAATATCTGAACATCATGCTCCGCCGTATCGAAAAAATGACCGGTAGTGCTGATTTACAATCCAAAATTGAATATAAAAAAAGTTACTGTGTTTCGGATTTTATTAAAGATTATAACGCTTACGGCGGAAATGCATACGGGCTGGCTAATACGCTCTCGCAGACTGCCGTTTTGAAACCTAAAATTCGGAATAAAAATCTGAAAAATCTGTTTTATACAGGGCAGCTCACAGTACCCGGTCCCGGTGTCCCTCCGGCCATTATTTCCGGGAAAATTGTAGCAACAGAAGTAAATCAACTACAAATAAAATAATATGAAAAAACTATTTGACGAACTCTCGAACGATGTGAGCAAAAAGACCACGAGGAAGTACAGCACCAGTTTTTCCCTCGGAATCCTGGCCTTGAAACCCTCCATCCGAAATGCGATTTATGCCATTTACGGCTATGTAAGACTGGCTGATGAAATTGTGGACAGTTTTCATGATTACGATAAAAAAGCTTTAATTAAAAGATTAAAAATTGAAACCGAAACAGCGCTTCGCGAAGGAATTTCTTTGAATCCTATTCTCAATTCCTTTCAAGACAGTGTGAAAAAGTACGGCATTGATGAAGCGCTGATCTGGCATTTCCTGTACAGTATGGAAATGGATCTGGAACCCGTGAAGTATACTTCTAAAGAATATGAACAGTACATTTACGGTTCTGCAGAAGTAGTCGGATTAATGTGTCTTCAGGTGTTCACCGAGGGCCGAAAAAGCCAGTATGAAGAACTAAAACCGTATGCACAGAAACTGGGATCGGCTTTTCAGAAAGTTAATTTTCTTCGTGATTTGAAAGATGATTATCACGTGCTGGGGCGTACCTATTTTCCGAACATTGAACTGAGCATTTTCGATGGCCAGACGAAAGATGAAATTGAAAAAGAAATTGAAAACGAGTTTAAAGAAGCACTTGCCGGAATCCGCAGACTCCCGTCTTCCTCGCGCTTCGGAGTGTATTTGGCCTATAAATATTATCTGGAACTGTTCAGAAAAATAAAAACCAAGACACCGGAAAAAATCATGGAAGAACGAATCAGGATTCCGAATTACCATAAGTTTTCACTCACACTGAAAAGCTATATCCGATACAAAACCACGCTGTTATGATGAATTTAGCAACGTTTTATATTTGTTTTGCTTTTTTTGGACTTCAATTTACATCTTCAGAAATTGATCTTCCCCAATTGCGCAAAAATTACACGAAGGTGGTGTCGGATAAAAATCTCTGTTACCGGCTGATTCAAACACTGGAGAAACAAAATAATACCGAAACACAACTTGCGTATTTAGGAGCTTTACAAACCATCTGGGCGAATCATACACCTAATCCCGTGGCTAAACTTTCCACTTTCAGGCGCGGAAAAAGTAATATAGAAAAGGCTGTAAAGAACGCGCCTAACAATATAGAGATCCGTTTTCTGCGTCATTCGGTTCAGAAAAATATACCTCAATTTTTAGGTTATTCCCAACATATTGAAGAAGACAGAACGTTCCTTCAAAAAAACCACAACCGGGTTACAGATCCAGATCTGAAACAGCTTATCGAAGAAACTTTACTCTTAAAAAATAAATAAAATGTTGTTCAATATTCTTACCGTAATCGTTGTTTTTATTCTGATGGAAGGTGCCACCTGGCTGATTCATAAATACGTAATGCACGGGTTTTTATGGATGCTTCACCGGGATCATCACGACCACAGCAGCGAAGGAGCCTTTGAGCGAAACGATTTATTTTTCGTCATCTTCGCACTTCCTACTATTGCACTCATGTACTTGGGATCGCTCAACGGATTCAATATACTTTTCTATGTCGGCCTTGGAATTATGCTGTATGGAATGGCTTATTTTTTCGTTCATGATGTTTTTATACATCAGCGTTTCAAAGCATTAACCTATACTAAAAATCCTTATTTTCTTGCTCTAAGGAGAGCTCATAAACAACACCACAAACATTTGGGCAAAGAGGACGGCGAATGTTTTGGATTTCTTATCGTTCCAATGAAATATTTCAAAATGTACCGTAAAACAAAAGCCTAATGAAAGAATACACCTACTTGCTCGTGCTTTTTTTCACGATCATCATCTGCTTTATCGCTTCATTTGACCGGCGCATCAGGTTTTACCGATATTTCGGAATTTTCTTAAAGGCCGTCACGGTGGTAGCCATTCCTTTTATACTTTGGGATATTTGGTTTACTGCGCACGGAGTCTGGTGGTTTGACACGCAGTACACTTTGGGAATTACGGTTTTTGGTTTACCGATGGAAGAATGGTTTTTCTTTTTTCTGATTCCGTTTTCCTGTATTTTCACGTATTACTGTATTGAGAAATTTTTTGACATCAGCTGGGTCAATGTTTTTAATAATATTATCGTGTTCGTTTCGGTAATCATCTGCTCGGTAATTGTTCTGCTTCACTATGATAAAATTTATACGCTGGTAACCGGCTTGGCCACAATTTTCACGCTTATTTATCTTCAATTTATTTCAAAAAGAGAATGGATTGGAAGTGCATCGCTGGTTTTCACTATCCTCATGCTGGGTTTTTTTCCGGTGAATGGTGTGCTTACTGGCACAGGTTTAGATTCTCCTATTGTCAATTACAATCCGGTTGATTTTTTGGGAATCCGGATGCTGACGATTCCCGTAGAAGATGCGGTTTACGGTTATACCCAGTTTTTGTGGGTACTTTATTTTTTTAAAAAATTTAAAAAAACATACTATTATGAAAAAGATTCCGATATTCCTGATGCTGATAAGCGCCCTGCTGTTGACATCGTGCAGCTCCATTCCTGAAAAAGCTGAACCTGTAAAAAATTTTCAGAAAGACCGCTATTTAGGAACCTGGTACGAAATTGCCAGATTTGATTTTAAGCATGAAAGGAATATGAATAACACCATTGCGCAGTACAGCCTGAACGAGGATGGAAGCATCCGCGTGGTAAACAGCGGCTACGATTACAAGAAGAATAAATGGGAAAAGGCCGAAGGTAAAGCAAAATTTCGTGGAGACGAAACTGTGGCCGCATTAAAAGTCAGTTTTTTCGGGCCTTTTTATTCTGGTTATAATGTAATTGCGCTGGATGAAAATTACCAGTATGCTTTGGTTGCCGGAAAAAATCTCGATTATCTCTGGATTCTTTCCCGCACGCCCACCCTTCCTGAAAATGTAAAAACTGATTATGTAAAGAAAGCTCAGGAAGTAGGCTATGACACTTCCCGATTCGTTTGGGTAGCACATGATCAGAAGAATCCGAATTTAGAATAGTTTTCTATAAAATTTCTATCTCCCTAAAACATACACCGCCGGAATTTTGTGAAGTTGCGGCGGTTGTTTTTTCCACTGTTTTATAGTTTTTGTTTTGATCAATTCCTGAGAAGGATGGTTGATATTGGCTGCGATACAAAGCTTCGTGTCGGGAGAAAGGCTGTTGCAAAGATCTTCCAAAAGCTGCTGATTCCGGTATGGAGTTTCCATGAAAATCTGTGAAGCTCCGGTTTTCTTCACCTGATTTTCGAGCCAGGTTATTTTTGATTTTTTTTCTGATTTATCTATCGGAAGGTATCCGTGAAATGTAAACTGCTGGCCGTTGAATCCACTGGAAATCAGAGCAAGAATTATGGAACTGGGCCCATTCACCGGCATCACCTGAATGTTGTTTTCATGACACCACGCTACAACTGTGTTTCCCGGATCTGCAATGCAAGGCAATCCCGCTTCTGACAACAACCCGAAATCCTGGCCTTTCTTCAGCAAATCAAAAGCTTCCTGTAGTAATGCAGGATCGGAATGTTTTCCCAACAGAAAGAATTTAAGATCAGGCTGCTTTTTCTCCGGGCAAAAAAACCGGACAACTTTCCGTGCTGTCTTTTCGTTTTCTACGAAAAAATAATCCGTTTTGAGGATGTATTCCCGAATCACAGGTGCAAAATAAGACAAAGGTGTTTCTTCGGAAAGATAAGCAGGAAGGAGAAATAACATGTTGTTTCAAATAATTAAAGTTGATTTTAAGCAGGATGCAACTTATTTTTCAATTTTTCAGAAGCAACCTCCAACATCTGATACACTCTTTCGAAATCTTCCATATCTCCCCAGTAAGGATCGGGAACGTCTTCATGAGTACCACCTGCCTCATTCATAAACAGAGAAATTTTTCTGCGCTGGCTGTCGGTCTTTGCCATTCTTGTAACATCCTGAAATACTGTTTGATCCATACAAAGAATGAGGTCAAATTCATCAAAATCCTGATCTGTAACCGGTCGCGACCGCTGATCTGAGATGTCGATATTATGATTTTTTCCTACTTCTATTGCTCGGTGATCTGGCTGTTCGCCCTGATGTAAATCGATCGTTCCCGCACTTTCTACTTTAAAATCCGAAGAAAGTTTATTCTTCAGAATTCCTTCGGCTAGGGGACTTCTGCAGATGTTTCCCAGACATACCATTAAAATTTTCATACTCATTGGTGTTTATATCGGCTAAAAATAAACAAAAATGAAGAATATCGCTATTCTTCACTGTAGTTGATATATTGTCAGATCAATGTTTCAGTTTTTCTGTCAGTTCTTTTACATACTTTTTTATTTCCTTGTCTATTTTAGACACATCTTTTATGGTTTCGCAGGCGTACATCACCGTAGAGTGGTCTTTACCTCCCATTTCTTCGCCTATTTTGGTGAAAGTTGCATTGGTATATTCCTTAGCGAAATACATGGCCAGCTGGCGTGGCAGCGCAATTTCTCTTTTTCTGGTTTTTGAGAGCAACTGATCGCGCTGAATTCCGAAATATTCACACACAACTTCCTGAATATAAGGAATGTTGATGACTTTTTTCTTGGTAGAGGCAATTTTGCTGATGGTTTCCTTCAGCAGTTCCAGGGTGAGTTCCGATTTATAAACTGTGGAATATGCGATTACGGAATTGATGACACCGATTAAATCTCTTACACTGCTCTTTACTTCGTTAGCCAGAAAGTCCAGCATATCTTCGGAAAGTGAAATTCCGTCGCGGCTTAGTTTGTCGATAATAATTTTTCGGCGGGTATCGAAATCAGGTGCTTTTATTTCAGCGGCCAGACCCCATTTGAAACGGGAAACAATACGTTCCTGAATATCCATAATGTCTACCGGCGCACGATCTGAGGTCAGAATGATCTGCTTTCCGTTCTGATGCAGGTAATCGAAAATATGGAAGAAACTGTCCTGTGTGGCAGATTTCCCGGAAAGAAACTGAATGTCATCAATAATGAGAACATCCACCATCTGATAGAAATTAGCAAATTCGGTTTGTTTATGAGCTTTGGCAGCTGACACAAATTGCTGGATGAATTTTTCTGAGGAAAGATAAAGCACTACTTTGTCGGGAAAGCTGCTTTTCACTTCCAGACCTACTGCGTGACTTAAATGTGTTTTTCCTACGCCATAACCACCGTGCAGAAATAATGGATTGAAAGCGGTAGCTCCAGGTCTTTTGGCGATAGATCTGGCTACTGTAGAAGCAAATTTGTTGCTTTCGCCTTCCACATAATTATCAAAAGAGAAGTCGGCTTTCAGATTAGAATCGATATTTACTTTCGGAATTCCCGGCGCTGTGAAAGGGTTCACAAACTTCTGAGCAGAAAAATGCTGCGGTACTGTTTCCTGCACTTTTGGGGTAGGTACCGACTGTCCTTTTACGTTAACAGTAATGGGTTTTTCTTTTCCGGCAGGTTTATTTTCCATTACCTGATACCAGAGTTTCACGCCTTTTCCGATGTATTTTTTCAGTGCTGCAGAAAGCAAAGACAAATAATTGTCTTCAATATATTCCTTATAGAAATCACTCGGCACCATCAGTGTCAGATTGTTGTCAATCAATGAAACAGGCTGCACTTTATCGAACAGCAAATCGAAGGAATTCTCAAGTTTTTTCAGGTCGGAAGTGTTTTCTGCGGCATTGAGATTATCCCTCATAAACTGAAGGCATTTCTCCCAAATCAATACTAATTTTTCATCCATTTTCTAACTTCAATTTATCATCGGGATTATTAATTTTTATCGTGAA
>JAEYOX010000055.1 GCA_023411265.1 Bacteroidota bacterium
ATTTTTTCATAGAGTTTCTTTGCCGGATTACCGGGTTCCACGTGCAGCGCGACATTACCTTCGGTATTGTCCAAAGTCATTTCCATCAATTTTTTCCCTATGCCCTTTCCGCGGTAATCCTGATGAGCAGCGATGTACACCAGAATATTTTCCGGAATATAACCTTTCATTCCGGTAAAATTGACAATCACCGCCCCCACCATTTTTTCATCATCTTTAGCCGTCAGCAGGATTCCGCCGCTTTTGCCATCCCGGTACAACGCATAATCCAGACACTTCTGAATATCGGTTCTGGCATCGCCATACTGGTCAAGATGTTGGAAAAGGAAATCTACCAACTGCTCTTCTGTATCGGCAGAAACATCTTTGGGATTTTTGTAACAGGTATATTGTATCATAAAATAAAATTAAAAACCACGCTCCACAGAGGCGATTTAGTTAGCTTAATTTTTTCTGATTTAAAGAACAGTAACTTTTACTGAACAGTCATGGGAACATGCCCAAATCAAAAACAGCGAACTGATTTTTCTGAAATTCTCTGAAGTACCGCTGTGAAGTATAAACAAAGATAAGAAAAATAATTAAGAGAGAGCGGTTCGGCGAACTGTATTCCCATACTCCTGTACGCTAACATCCGTTGAGAAGCATTTCAAGGAGCAAGGTTCATTTATTTCATCAAACAGAATAATCATTCCGATAGTTTTTATAAATTGATTCGGGTTTTATAATAGACAAACCTTTAGTATCTTTGCACTACAAAATTTGAATATTAACCTTAAAAAAAATAAAAGTATGTCATTAGTAGGAAGAAAATTTCCAAACATTACTGTAGATGCGATGTCTGAAATGGGAGACGATTTAAGAATCAACATTCTGGATGAAGCTGTAAAAAACCAACAAAAAGTGCTTTTGTTCTGGTATCCGAAGGATTTTACTTTTGTATGCCCTACCGAATTGCACGCTTTTCAGGAAGCTTTAGGCGAATTTGAGAAAAGAAACACCAAAGTAATCGGTGCATCTTGCGATACCAACGAGGTTCATTTCGCATGGCTTAATACTGCAAAAGAAAACGGAGGTATAGAAGGTATTACTTATCCGCTTCTTGCAGATACCCACAGACAGCTTGCTAATGCATTGGGGATTGTAGATCAGGATTTCGATTATGATGAAGAAGGAAACGAACACTTCACAGGATCCAACGTAACCTATAGAGCTACGTACCTCATCGACGAGACCGGAAAAATTTTCCACGAAGCCGTAAACGATATGCCACTGGGCAGAAACGTAAAAGAATTTATAAGACTTATTGATGCCTACACCCATGTGCAGAAGCACGGTGAAGTT
The DNA here is from genome assembly GCA_023411265.1 of Bacteroidota bacterium. Taxonomy (GTDB): domain Bacteria; phylum Bacteroidota; class Bacteroidia; order Flavobacteriales; family Weeksellaceae; genus Chryseobacterium_A. Next base: position 1,345 of record JAEYOX010000055.1, read on the forward strand.
TGTCCTGCAAACTGGGAAGAAGGAAAAGAAGCCATGAATGCGGACAGAAATTCTACCGCAGCGTATTTATCAAAACATTTAAATTAAGATTATCATGTATTTGGAATTAACAGAAGACACCTTACAGGAATTGGTGGCACAGCATGACAAAGTCGCAGTACAGTACGGCGCCACCTGGTGCGGAAACTGCAGAATCATGAAGCCAAAGTTCAAAAAGCTGGCTTCTGAGAATGACGATGTGGCTTTCTTCTATGTGGATGCAGAAAAACTTCCGGAAAGCCGGAAACTTGCACAAGTGGACAACCTGCCTACCTTCGCGGTTTTCAAAAACGGCCAGCTGGTAAATCAAGTGCAAACCAACCAGGCGGAAAGTCTCAACACATTATTCAACGAATTGAAATAATCACCCAAGGCCTTCCCGAAAACGGAAGGCCTTTTTAAAAAAATAAATCAGTATGAAATTACCTGTAATCAGACAATTTTATCAGCAACAGAGCGCAGAGAATCTGGAGAAAGCTGTAGAAGTTTTAGAGAGCTTCTGCGAGTTCAGAGGAGCCACTGAAGAAGATTTGAATGTGGCCGGCGAACTGATCACCAATATGCTTGGCGCAGTAGAAGTGCACGCCAATGTAAAAAACGGCATGAGCGAAAAAGACGCCCTGAACGGTTTTGCCCAAAAAGTAATGGGCAGCATCGACAGAGCCTGACGATGAAAATTGTAAACACAAAAGCGCTGACCTGATGAAGAGCAGCGCTTTTTTATTTGTTCATTCCTGTATCTTTTTTTTTACAAGACGTTCGAGATTATATCAATTCCAGAAAACGCATCGTGTCGGTCTTATCGGCATAATCGGTAAGTGCCGGTTTCTGGGTGTCCCCGAAATTGACTGATTCGAAGCCTGATTCCGGCTTTGCCACTATACACTGAATGTTCTCAGCATTCCGGTCCAGGAATTCATTCACCTCCTGCTGATGGCTGTATCGCAAGAAATACAGAACCGAAAGCGGACTGAACAACTGAGTTTCTTCCTTCATCATCACAAAATTATTGTCCCAGAACTTCTCCTGATTCAGCAGGTAAATCGCTTTGTGATAATCGTAGTTGTTGGCGTAACTGTGATGGTTGATGATCTCGCCAAAAGCTGTAAAGTTCCCGAAGATCCTGTCGAGTGAAAAGTCCTCAGG
>JAEYOX010000073.1 GCA_023411265.1 Bacteroidota bacterium
CGTTTCAGCCCAGTGCCGGGATTGGGATAAAATACCGCGGACTAACGCTGGATTATGCCATTACCAATTCCGGAATTGGAAGCAGTAATTTTTACTCTAATTTTTTCTCTCTGAAGCTGGATATGGCTGCCTTCAGAAACAATTAATCTGACACCATTTTTCGAAAGAAAATCAGACAAAATGAAATACAATTTGTCTGATAATCAAGATAATATTTTGTGATGTGAAATAAAAGACGATGGGTGAAATGGCCTTTTATTAGGTATTACGCTTTTACAAACTGCAGATCGCCCGCAATTTTTACTTCGTCGGACACCATTACGCCGCCTGTTTCCAGTGCAGAGTTCCAGTTCAGCCCGAAATCACTTCTTTTGATTTTACCTTCAAAAGAAAAACCTGCTTTCGTGTTTCCCCAGGGGTCAACGCTGGTTCCGCCGTAGCTTATTTCCAGATTAATAGGTTTGGTGATTCCGTTCATGGTAATGTTTCCGGAAACATGATCATTCATGGAGTTGGTAGTAAAAGTAATGAGAGGATGCTCTTCAACATTGAAGAAATCTGCACTTTTCAGATGCGTATCTCTGTCTGCATTTTTAGTGGTGATAGAATCGGTTTTTATTTCCGCTTTTGCTGTGACGTTTTTAAAATTGTCGTCTTCACTTTCCAGCTGTACATCAAAGTCGGTAAATTCACCTTTTACGTTTGAAATCATCATGTGTCTTACTTTGAAAGTAATTTCACTGTGCGCCGGATCTAAATTCCATTTTGTTGTCATAATATTTTGTTTTTAAATTGATTAATTAACTGATGCAAATTTAGATCCTTTTACAGCAAGTTCCATTGATGTAAGATAATAACTGCATAAAAGCCTTATTAAATTATGGATATATTAATTTTCATTAGATTTGCAGAAAAACTATGAAAACTCTTATACTCTGTTGTTTGGGCTTGTTCCTCTATTGTACAACATTCGCACAACCCCTGTCAGATTCAATTCATATTCCGAAAAACATTCACTATAAATTTGATAAAAATAAAACCTATCTCCCTGCGTTCCTGATGTTTGCCGGTACTGCCACAGACGGGAACGGAAGGAAAGATTTGAAAGAAAAAATGGCTAATGGTGCTAGGCATTTTTCTGAATATCGAAATTCTGTAGATGATTATGCCCAGTTTACTCCTTTCGTAGGTTTGTATGCTTTTGAGTGGCTCGGTATGACTCCGAGAACCGATTGGAAGAACAGAACTGCAATTCTTGTCAAAGCGCAGATCATTAATCTGGGAATGGTTCATATTATGAAAAGTGCTTTCAATCATCAGCGTCCGGATGGATCTGCTTATTCTTTTCCTTCAGGACATACGGCTAATGCTTTTGCAGGGGCCACGTTGGTTTCCATAGAATACGGACAGTATCATCCTTGGGTGCCGTATGCAGCGTATGGCATTGCATCCGGTGTCGGCGTAATGAGGATGATCAATAATAAACACTATATTTCTGATGTTCTTTTCGGTGCAGGATTAGGAATTCTTTCTGCCAGACTTGCCTATTGGACTCATCAATACAAATGGAATAAACCTAAATCCACCACTGATCCATTTGAAGGAGCGGTGTATCGTTTAAACGCTTTGTCTCCCGAACATGAATAAAAAAATCTACTCTTTTCTGTTTTTTTTCGCGGTTGTTCTTTTTTATAGCCAACAATTTGGAGATTCATTGTTGCTAAAAGAAAATACTCAGGAATATAAAGTTTCGGAAACCGAAACTTTCATTTATAAAAAGCCTCGCATTTGGGATGCAGTTAATAAAATTCCGAGAAACTTTGTTTCTACAGCTACAGATTTCGTTTCAAAACCTTATTATCCGTATGGTTTGGCAGCCGTGGGAGCCACTTTGGCATTAATTCCCGCAGATCCCTGGCTCATTAAAGAAAGCAGAAATTTTGGCGAATCCCTTGATTTGAATGAAGATCACAAATACAACAAACTTGGATTTCTTGAAATTGTTCCGGCAGATATGGCCTCAGCACTTTATTTTATTGGAAACGGAACTACGGTGATTTTAATCAGTGCCGGTTTGGGAACATATGGACTTCTGAAAGATGATTACCGTTCGCAAAGTACCGCATTACAATTGCTGGAAAGTATTGCCCAGGCTGGCTTATTTGTTCAGCCGCTGAAAAGGATTACGGGAAGAGAAAGTCCTTTTATCACTTTTGGTGACGGCAGGGAACATAGTTACTGGACTTTTGCACCCAGTTTTTCGGCATATCAAAAAGATACTTCTCGGTATGACGCCATGCCTTCCGGCCACCTTACCACAGCGATGGCAGCACTTACAGTTTTGACGGAAAATTATCCTGAAAAAAAATGGCTGAAACCTGTCGGTTATACATTATTAGGACTGATGAGTTTTGAAATGATGCAAAGTAGAGTTCATTGGGCTGCGGATTACCCGATTGCCATATTCATCGGCTATCTCATAGGGAAAAATATTGCAGCTTCCCGCATTGCCAAATCAGGGAAAAATACTGCACAAAAAAGCCAATACAAAATGAGCGTTGCCGCTTCATCGGTGTATGGCTACCAAACCTTTGGCATTAATATTCAGTTTTAAATTAACATTCTTTAACATTTATTTCTTATTTTTGAGGAAATTTTTCTCAAATGAAATTTTCAAAAATCACTTTATTATTTCTAGTTGTCAGCAGTTGGATATTTGCTCAGAATCAGAAATTCACTATGGCTGAGGCGGTTAATGGACTCCGAAGCAATCTTGCCGTGAAAAATCTTGCGCAATTCTCTTGGTCAGAAGACGGGGAATCATACCTTCAAAGTGTCAGAAACGGCTATATCATTACCAACTTAAAAACAGGGAAGGCGGATACCTTGGTTTCGTTGTACCAGATTAACAGTAAATTGAGACAGGATCAAAAACTCCGCGCTCTTCCACCCATGAAATTTATTGCGGTAGACAAAGGATATTTTCAACAAAAAAATAATCTTTTCTGGTGGGAGAAATCTGGTAAAATCTGGAATCTAAAAAAAACGATAGAACTTCCTGAGGGGGCTGCCAACATTCAGTTGCTTGGCGATTATGAAACATGGATATATAGCGTGAATAATAATCTCTATTTAACCAGAAACGGAAAATCTGTTGCAATTACTGCCGATCAGGATGAAAATATAGTAAACGGACAAGCGGTACACCGCCAGGAATTCGGCATCAGTGAAGGCATTTTTGTTTCTCCGGATTATCAGAAAATTGCTTTTTATAGAATGGATCAAACCATGGTAACAGATTATCCCGTAATCGACTGGAGTGTGACGCCGGCAAAAAATATAAATATCAAGTATCCGATGGCTGGTTCCAAATCTCATGAGGTGCAACTGGGGATATATGATATTAAAACTGGCTCAACCCATTTCCTTAATATTGAAGGTGACCCGGAACAATATTTAACCGCAATTACCTGGAATCCAGATAACAAGTCGATTTTTGTTGGAGTACTGAACCGTGCGCAGAATCATCTTCAGATGAATCAGTATGACGCGGTTTCGGGAAATTTAATGAGAACTGTTTTTGAAGAAAAACATGAAAAATATGTGGAACCGCAACATCCTTTGATATTTTTCCCTAATTCTTCTGTTGATTTTATCTGGCAAAGTCAGAGAACGGGTTACAATCATCTTTTTCATTATAATCTCGAGAAGGGGTTGGTTTCACAACTCACAAAAGGCGAATGGCTGGTGACGGCTTTCTTAGGTTTCAATGAAAAGAAAAAAGATGTTTATTTCACGGCAACTAAAGAAACTCCTTTGGAAAAACACTTATACCGAGTGAACTGGAATACTTATAAAATTCAGCGCCTGGATACTGCGGAAGGCGTACACACAGGAGTTCTAAGCAAAGATGGGAATTGGCTTTATGACAGCTACAGCAATGCCAACTCCCCTCGGGTTGTAAACCTGATCAATACTCAAACCCTGAAAAGCACCAATATTCTTACTTCTGAAAATACATTGAAAAACTATCAGCGGCCGGTGGTGAAAAATATCGTTTTATCTGCAGATGATAGTACACCACTTTACGGAAAATTAATTTTGCCAACAGATTTCAATCCAAACAGAAAATATCCGGTGATTGTCTATCTGTATAACGGACCGCATTTGCAGGTGATTACCAATGGATTTCCGGCTTCGGGTAATCTTTGGTACGAATATTTAGCACAAAACGGTTATATTGTTTTCTCTATGGATGGCCGTGGATCCAGCAACCGCGGAATGAAATTTGAGCAGGCTGTGTTCCGAGATATGGGAACTGTAGAAATGCAGGATCAGCTGAAAGGAGTGGAATATCTCAAAACTTTACCTTACGTAGATTCTCAACGGATGGGGGTTCATGGCTGGAGCTACGGAGGTTTTATGACGACAAGTTTGATGCTTCGTCATCCTGATGTTTTCAAGGTTGGTGTAGCTGGTGGTCCGGTTATAGACTGGAGTATGTATGAAATTATGTACACGGAAAGATATATGGATACCCCGGCAGAAAATCCGGAAGGATATTCCCGCAGCAATCTGCTGGATAAAGTTCAGAATTTAAAAGGAAAATTATTGCTGATTCATGGTGCTCAGGATGACGTAGTGGTGTGGCAGCATTCCATCAATTTCTTAAAAGCTGCTGTTGATGCCGGTGTTCAGGTGGATTATGCAGTGTATCCCGGACATGCACACAATGTTTTAGGAAAAGACAGGGTACACCTGATGCAGAAAGTGACGGATTATTTTAATGACCATTTGAAATAAACTTCCCAGGAATGTGAACTCGATTTCAAAGATTCCACATCACAGGATAGAAAAAAATCGCGCAGGAAATATATTTTAGGCTTAGCTTTCAACTTGGGTTTTATTCTTTTTATTTTCTTTGTCTGGATGAAAATTTTTTAGAAGTTTGATCATCGGTTGAGTTTCAAAAAAAGTTCTGCTTATCGATAGAACTTTTTTATTTTTACTTAATTTTTTTGAAAATCATATTCCGATCCTTCTGATGCCGCAACATTTTGGGAATTAGTGTAAAAGAAAAAAATAAATCGTTTAAAAAAACAATTTTACAGATTTTAAGTTGATTTTAGTCGTGAAGGGCGTTAATTTTAGCCGATTTTCGTATTTTTACGAACATTGAAACAAAAACCTTTATGTTAGGTATCTTAATAACCGTTTTTGTCGTCGCATTTCTGATTCTTTTTTCAGGGAATTTATTCCGTTCCAGATATTACCGGTTTTTAGCGATTTTGCCGCTGATACTGTTTTTATTTTTCGGATATTTTCTAGTCAATCTTCAAGAGGAAAGCAGTTTGCTCCTGCATTACCAATGGATTCCCGCGCTGGGAATCAATCTGGACTTTAAACTGGACGGACTGTCTGTGCTCTTTTCATTGATGATAACCGGAATTGGAACCCTGATTTATTTTTATGCTTCGGATTACCTTAAAAATGCGCACTACCTCAACCGGTTTTATTGTTATCTCACGCTTTTTATGGGTTCAATGCTCGGCTTGGTTTTGTCAGACAATCTGATTACGGTTTTTATGTTTTGGGAACTCACCAGCATTACTTCGTTTTTCCTGATTGGATTTAGCAACGAAGAAGAAAATTCACGAAAAAGTGCCATGACAGCCTTTTCCATAACCGGATTGGGCGGATTTTTTCTGTTGGCAGGATTTCTTTTAATTTCCAATGTCACTGGTAGTTTTTCGATTCATGAGCTGATGAATTCGCGTGAAATATTGCAGGATCATTCACTGTATGGACTGATCTTGATTTTCATTTTTGGAGGTGCCTTTACAAAATCTGCTCAGTTTCCGTTTCACTTCTGGTTGCCGGGTGCAATGGCAGCTCCCACGCCTGTTTCTGCCTATCTGCATTCCGCAACCATGGTAAAAGCAGGGATTTATATTTTGGCGCGTTTTACACCGGTTTTGAGTGACGGATATCTGTGGAATAATACATTGATTATCGTAGGAGGAATAACCATGATCTACGGTGCGTTTCACAGTATATTTCGGACCGATCTCAAAGCAATTCTGGCTTATTCCACGGTTTCAGCATTGGGAATAATTGTTTTTTTACTGGGAATTGGAACCGAATATGCTTTGTATGCGGCGGTTACTTTTATATTGGTACACGCGCTGTATAAAGCTGCTTTGTTTCTTACAGCCGGTATTATTGATCATGCCGTACACACCCGTGATATCACAAAACTTCGAGGCTTAGGAAAATTTATGCCGGTTGTGGCAATAGCGGCTTTTGTAGCGGCTTTATCAAGTGCCGGCGTGCCGCTAACGTCTGGATTTATCAGTAAGGATTTAATTTATGAAGCTACATTGAATGTATCACAATGGGGTTTTTATCTCACCATTTTGGCAGTGGCAACTAATGTTTTATTGGCATGTTCCGGATTTTTAGCAGGTATAAAACCCTTTTTGGGAAAACTTACATCGGTACCTCACCACCTGCACAAGCCTTCTGTTTTTCTTTGGCTGCCGGTAGTGATTTTGAGTTTACTTACTTTACTTTTCGGCATTTTTCCTTTTCTAGCAGATGATGGCATTCTGAAATACGCATTCGGATCGGTTGCTGTAAAAGAAACTGAACTTTATCTGAAACTCTGGCATGGTTTCAACACTGTGCTGGTACTTTCCATCCTGACCATTGTTTTGGGTTTGTTTTTGTTTTTGATTAATCGTTATTTTAGGATACCTCTTCAAAATATATTTAAACTTGAACCTGTTTCTCCACAGAGCCTTATGGAATCATTTGGGGAATTTTTCAGAAAGTTTGCATTTAATTATACCCGATTGATGCACAATGGTTATTTGCGTAACTATCTGATCGTGATTATTCTATTTATAACCGGATTGGTAGGTTATCGTTTTATCACAACCGTTCCTTTGCAATTGATTACAGAGGACCTATCGGGATTCAGAATTTATGAATTAACAGTCTTTATCATCATTTTAGTTTCGATTTTTTATACGCTACGAACAACTTCCAGACTGACAGCCATTGCAAGTCTGGGGGTAATGGGATACTGTATCTGTTTGATTTTTGTGTTTTACGGTGCACCCGATTTGGCCATGACACAATTTGCCATCGATACACTGACTGTGGTCTTATTTGTGTTGGTTTTGTTCAAACTGCCAGGGTTTCTTCCTTTCAGGAATAAAAAAATTATTTTCCGAGATGCCGTGATTTCATTGAGTTTCGGTACTTTGATTATGTTGATCACATTGCAGTCGCTGGTATATCCGGCCAGCAAAGAAATCAGTCGTTTTTATGCGGAAAACGCTTATACATTGGCCAAGGGTAAAAACGTGGTGAATGTGATTTTGGTGGATTTCAGGGGTTTTGATACTTTAATCGAATCCGTTGTCTTATCCATTGCAGCACTAGGTGTTTACGGAATTTTAAAATACAGAGGAATCAATGAGGAAGCAGACTAACCGGCAGAAGTCGAAAGCATTTGACCTGATTATTTTGAAAACGGCAACAAATTACCTCATCCCGTTGTTGTTGATGTTTTCCGTTTTTGTATTATTACGAGGTCATTACCTTTCGGGTGGTGGATTTGTAGGTGGACTGATCGCCTCGATTGCCTTCGTACTTCATTCTTTCGCACACACTACCAAAGTTACATTGGCATTGTTCCGGTTTTCACCCAAGACCCTGATCCCGATTGGGTTGCTGATTTGTTTGCTAAGCGCCTTGCTTCCTGTTTTTACGGGATCACCTTTTTTTACGGGGCTTTGGCTGGAAGAACCTATCGCAGTAATCGGATCTGTTGGAACCGCATTGTTTTTTGACATTGGCGTTTATGCGGTTGTCCTGGGTGTGACACTTACGATTTTGTTTACAATTAAAGATAATGTTTAGATGGAGTTATTGCTGATTTTACTTGTTGGAATTTTTTATGCAGCTGGAATTTTTCTCATGCTCCGCAGAAGTATGGTGAAACTTCTTCTCGGACTTTTATTATTGGGAAACGGGGCCAATATTCTGATTTTTCTGACGGGTGGACTTACCAAGGGAAAGCCGCCTATCATTGATGAGGCAGAGAAAACCTTTACAAGTGTATATGCCGATCCTGTTCCGCAGGCCTTGATTCTTACCGCTATCGTAATCAGTTTTGCTTTAAATTCTTTTGCAGTGATTCTACTAAAAAAAGTTTATGCCACAACAGGATCTGATGATTTGGATTCGCTAAATGTTCAGGATTTAGATATATGATTACGAATTTCATACTTGCACCGGTTTTATTGCACATGCTCACGGCAATTGTTTTGTTGTTTTTCTGGCGAAACATTGCAGCGCAAAAGGTGATCAGTGTTATCGGAAATTTCATTGCATTCTTGTTATGTCTGAGATTATTTTCTGCAACGCAGGAATATGGCTATCTGATTGTGCAGGTAGGAAACTGGGAAGCTCCTTTCGGGATTATTTTCGTATCAGACGCATTAAGTTCGATTATGGTGGTGCTTACAGCCATCATCAGTCTGGCCGTTGGAATTTTTTCCACAGTTGCTATTAATCCGAGTCGTATTAAATACGGATATTTTGTGATATTTCATTTTTTAGTCATGGGACTCTTGGGTTCATTCCTCACGGGTGATATTTTCAATCTTTACGTTTGGTTTGAAGTGGTAATTATATCGTCTTTCGTGCTTTTAACACTGGGTGGAAAGAGACTTCAGATGGAAGGTGCCATCAAATATGTGACGATGAATATGCTGGCCTCCATTATTTTTCTAACCGCTATTGGCATTTTGTATGGAATTACCGGGACATTGAACATGGCCGATCTGGCTGTTAAAATAAATAACGTAAACCAAGGGTTGGTGTCAGTGACGGCTTTATTGTTTTTCGTAGGTTTTGGGATTAAATCTGCTATTTTTCCTTTGTATTTCTGGCTGCCCTCCTCTTATCATACACCACCCTCAGCCATAGCCGCAATCTTTGGCGGATTGCTGACCAAAATGGGAATTTATGCAATGCTGAGAACCTTCACTCTTATCTTTCAGCCCGATGAATTCATGCAGAATGTTTTCATTGTTGTCGCCGTGTTAACAATGATAACAGGAGCTTTGGGAGCTGTCAACAAGCGAAGCATCAGAAGACTTATATCTTATCTGATTGTGTGTCACATCGGCTATCTGATTGCAGGAATTGGGCTTTATACCGAAATCGCAATTGTAGGTATCATATTTTATTTGATGCACGATGTGATTGTCAAAAGTAATTTACTGATGATAACAGGAATTATTCAGAAAATTCGTGAAACCATTGATATGACAAGGCTAGGTGGACTGTATAAGGATTATCCGAAACTGTCTTTGGTTATAGTTATTGCCATGTTTTCACTGATCGGGATTCCTCCTTTGTCAGGATTCTGGCCGAAAATTCAATTCTTTGGAGAATCTTTGCATAGCCAGCATTATGTGCTTCTGGGAGCCTTTATTTTTGCAAGTTTTGTAACTTTATACGCTCTGGCAAGAATGTGGTCTGAAGTATTCTGGAAAGAATCTCCTAAGCCATTGACCGAAGAGATCGACCGGTTTGCCCAGCTTTCCATTTATGAAAAAACGGCGCTGGTGGCTCCCGTAACTGCACTTTCTTTGGTGTCTTTATGCTTGGGACTGAATGCTGGATATTTTTACGATCTGGCACAAGGAACAGCAGTTGAACTAATGAATCCGACTCTTTATATAGATGCGGTATTAAACGGAAATTACGGAAAATGATAAAGAATTTTTTACTCAACTTATTACTTTCCCTGGTTTGGGTTGCACTCACCGGTCATTTGAACTATGTCAATTCACTTTTTGGATTTCTATTGGGGTTTGCGATTTTGTGGATACTGACCAGAACCGGAACTATTGAAGAAAAAGGATATTTCTACAAAGTTCCCAAACTTTTATTATTTTGCCTCTACTTTCTGAATGATATGATTAAGGCCAATTTAGAAGTGACAAAAGAAATTTTGACTCCAAGATTTAATTTGAATCCTGGGGTGGTCATTTTTGAACACAGGTTAAAGTCTGATTTTGAAATCACGATGCTTTCAAATCTCATTGCTTTAACGCCTGGAACAATGGTTTTGAAAATTAGCCCCGACAAGAAGTATTTGTATATCCATAGTTTCAATCTGAAGGATAAGAATAAATTTGCAGAAAAGATGAGAAACGGATTGGAAAAAAAATTAATTGAAGTTATACGATAATATGTCTGTTCATCAATATTTGCTGTACGTACCCATGCCGCTTATTTGTGTGGCATTCTTGATTATATTCCTTCGTTTTTGGAAAGGCCCCCAAGTGGTGGATCGGGTTGTGGCGATTGATCTGCTGATCACATCAGGGGTAGGGCTCATTGGTATTTTTGGTATTTTGTATGACAATGAATCCTTTCTGGACGTCGCCATGATTCTGGCGCTTATTGCATTTTTAAGTACAATCGCTTTTTCTTATTATCTTGATATGGGACAAAGCAATAAACAAAGGAAAAAATGAACGAGTTGATAATAATGATTTTGTGTACGCTGGGAGCGATTTTTGTGCTGATAGCCGCTCTTGGAATTTATCGGATGCCCGATTTTTATTTGCGCCTTTCGGTCACGGTAAAGGCCGGAACCTTGGGTGTAGGATGCATTCTTGGTGCTGTCGCATTTTATTTTTATGATTTTGCGGTTTCTACCAAAGTTTTTGCCATTATTTTCTTTTTGTTTATCACCTCGCCGGTAGCTGCCTTTATGATCTCCCGAACAGCTTTTGTGAGCGGTATCCATATGTTTAATACCACGATCGTGGAAGAAGACGGACAGGGTAGGGAAGAAGTCCATGCTGAAGATGTGAAGAAGAATGATTAAAGTACAAAGATTTGCTTCATTCTGAAAAAGCTTGATTGTGAGCATCGAACTGCAATTATTTGCTAAAAAATTTTTAAGATTTCGACAAAGCAAATGATTATTGATTGACTTTTAAAATAAAAGCTCTGCCAGTACGACAGAGCTTTTTTTTGTTTTATAAAATATATTTTACTGAACTTTTACCAATGAATAAACCGTAGATTCATACACTTGCGTGTCGGGATCTAAATTTTCAATTTTAAGATTCATGGAAGTTTCAGTTATGTCCAGTGCTTTTCCCCTTTCCTGATGCGTAAGGTAATTGATGGTAATATCACCGGTGCTGTTATCGTAATCGTATTGCAGGTTTTGCTCGTATGCTGTGGTGCACGTATTCGGATTCAATTCCACTCTCCATAATATCTTCCCAGTGCCGTTTTCCCGAAACTCCCATCTGGATTCCTGTTCACAATCACTGTACAGAAAAGTTTCTGAAGTAGGCGCATTTACATTGTTCACTACGGTTTTCACCATTTGAACAGGTTTCCATACTCCGGTCACTTCCGGATATACGATCGGGTCTTCATTATCACAACTCAGTGTTGTGAACATCAGCAGCCCTACAAAAAATAAAAGTATCTTTCTCATTTTTAAATAAAATTATTTTGTCATATTAAGCGTTATTTTACCGTTAAAGGTTCCGAGCGGTGTCTGCATATCCGTCTGCTTCTCAATAATCAACTCTGAATTAGTAACCTTGATTACCTTGATGTCTTCCGAAGTCCCATTAGATTTAATAGTTATCATCTTGATATCGGGCTCGTAAATGTAAGTGGCGTTTTCATCTATTATCACATCGCAGGTTCCTGTGATATCCTGCTTTATTGAGACATATCCGGATTTGTCTGCATTTAGATCCATTTTGGATTCTTTTACACAATCGGTTTCTGATGAGTGGTTAATGTTCATTGGGAAACCTCCGGCAGCAATAACACCTTTAGCCGTCATTTTCTGAACTTTCCAGTTTCCTATTACAGAAGTTACCTCTTCCTCTGGATCATCCTTTCTGCATGAAACTATCATCAGCATGCCCGCCATTAAAGTAAAAAATAAAATTTTCTTCATGTTCAATTGAATAAGATGGTAAAGTTAAAATTTTTCCCGATGTAACAAGAGCGTTTTTCGGAAATTTTTGCTTTTTTCTGAACAATAATAAGTTTTTCGATTTTTATCCCAAATCTGAGACGATTTTTTTCATGATAAGTTCAGTAGAATTGGGTTGGTTGCTTATAAATTCGCCGGCATTTCTTCCCATTTCTTCTAATAACTTTTGGTCGTTCATGATTTTCAGAATAAAATCTGCAGCATAATTCTCATCAAGAAACGAGACTCCACCTTTATTCCTGATGAGATCATCGGCTTCAGGATTCTTTTGATATCGGTTTCCAAAAAGTACAGGAATTCCGAAAGTAGCCGCTTCCAGAATGTTGTGAAGCCCGGCCGAATGAAAACCTCCTCCTACGAACGCCAGGTCAGCATAAGCATAAATTTTGGAGAGCAAACCAACACTGTCAATAATCATCACCTGGACGTCAGGCTGCTGCTCAACGGTTGTTTCACTATATAAAACCGAATTTGGAAAAAGATGCTGAAGATACTCCACTCTTTTTAAGTCATGCGGCGCAATGATGATTTTCAACTCAGGTAATTTCGCGGCCACAATTCGGGCAATTTCTTCCTCAGTTTCCCACGAACTTCCGAAAACGAGCAATAGTTTTTCCTCTTTAAATTCAGCAATAAAATCGACATGAGAATCTCGCTCTTTTATCTGTCGAACCCTGTCGTATCTGGTGTCACCAGAAATGGAAGACTGATCCAGTTTGATGGTTTTCGCTAAAGCATAAGAAGTATTGGTCTGATGAAAAAACCAATCTACGTTTTTCCTCAATTGTTTAACACACCATTTCCCATACGGCTTGAAGAAGATTTGCCTTTCATAAAAAAGAGAAGAAATCACATAAATTTTTACCTGATCTCTTTTGAGTTTCTGCAGCAGATTGTACCAGTATTCATATTTTACAGTGAAAAAAATGACGGGTTTGAAATTCGAAAGAAATTCATTAATCCAAACCGGTTTGTCGAAAGGAAGATAACATACTGCATCTGCAATTGTGTTTTTTTTCACTACAACTTCATAACCCGAAGGAGAGAAAAAAGTAATGAGAATTCTATGCTGGGGATATTTATTTTTCAGACGTTCCAATACCGGGAGCCCTTGTTCATATTCCCCAAGGCTCGCGGCATGCATCCAGATAACGCTGTCATCTTTGGAAAAAACTGATTTAAGAATATCGCAGCTTTGCCTTCTTCCGGCCAGACCGCGCTTCAGTTTATAGTTAAATGATGCTCCGACTTTTATTCCGAAAATCATTAAACTGATGAAAAAATTGTAAATCCTCTGCATTATGTTTTATTTTAAGGACACGGCAATGGAATGGATCAGTACTCCGGAATCAGCCGTTCCATTTTAGTCTAAAATATTTCTAATAAAACGAAGACGGTGGGTATGTCGTCCTAATTCTTTGTTGAAAATTCCTGACGAATCAACCGAATCAATCCGTACTTTTCCGTAACAATGGATGATTTCATGCATATTGAGCATAATACCGGAGTGAACTATTTCGCCATTGTCGTCTTCAAAAAAAGCGAGATCACCGGCATTGCTTTCGCCAGCAAAAAATAAAGCTGCGCCTTGTTCGGCTTGTATAGAAAGCTTTTTCGGTAGTTTAACTCCGTACTGCCGGAATACGAATTGAACAAAACCACTGGCGTCCATCCCAAAACAACTTCTCCCTCCATACAGAAAAGGAGTATGGAGAAATTTCCGGGCAGTTTTTACAATATCTTCTCTTGAAAGAGGTAGTGGTTTTTCAGAAAAAACCGGCCAGAAATGGGGTAGCTTTTCCGAATGAATGTGGTGTTTTTCCTTGATATTTTCTAATGTCTCTGCGCCGGAAATTTTAATCACATTCTTTTTGTCTGTCCATCCTTCTGTTTCGTCATCATCTGAAGCAATTCTGTAGAATCCGTTTTTTTCTTCCAAAATTTCGGCCGTTTCTCCAAAAAGCAGTTGAGAAATCATCACAGAATCCTGATAATGATCTTCCAGAATGGCCGTAAAAGCCACGTTACAGTACACTTTTCCCATGAATTTCTATATCTTCCGAAGCAAGTTTACCCCGTCCCGCAAAGGTAAAATAAGATTTTCAAAATCCATATCCGCGGCAATCAGTTCATTCAAATGCCGGATCACCTGAGTAGATTTTTGCTTTGGATTTTCTTCCAGAACTTTCCCATACCAAAGAACATTATCGAACATGACAACGGCTCCGGGTTTCAGTTTTGGTTTTATTAAACGAAAATATTCCACGTAATTTTCTTTGTCCGCATCTATGAAAACGAGATCGAAAGTTTCGTTGGTATCTCTCAGGAAATCTTTCGCATCCTGAATCTTGAAATCAATTTGCCGCGAAAACCTGCTTTCGGCAAAATATTTTTTTGGTAAATAAGACAGTTCTTCGTTGATATCAAGAGTAGTAATGGTTCCTCCGCTTTGCAATCCTTCTGCCAGACAAAGCGTAGCATATCCTGTGAAAGTTCCTATTTCCAGAATGTTTTCAGGCCGAAGTATTTTGGAAATGATTGTTAAAAATCTTCCCTGCTGATATCCTGAAATCATATGAGCATGTGTGGTTTTCTGATAGGTTTCCTTTCGCAGTCTTTTCAGAATTTCGGGTTCCTGAGAGGCGTGCTGTTCCAGATAACGGTCCATTTCCGGGAGTTGTTCGTCAAAATAACTCATCTTTACTTTTTTTCAAATGTATAAAAAATGAAACAAAAAACCTCGCCCGATGTGATCAGGCGAGGCTGTAAAAGAGCTTTTACAAGTAAATTATTTCTTTGGCGCAATATCCATCAGCTTCATGAACTCGTCCAGTTTCGGCATGATGATAATTTCAGTTCTTCTGTTTTCAGATCTTCCGGATACAGAAGCGTTGGTAGTTTTCGGGTTGTATTCGCTTCTTCCTCCAGCTGTGATCCTGTTAGGATTCACTCCAAATTCATTCTGGAGAATTCTCGCTACCGAAGTTCCTCTTAATGCAGAAAGATCCCAGTTGTCACGCGGAACATTGGCGGAATTTAAAGGAACATTGTCGGTATTTCCTTCTATAAGTACGGAATAAGTATCGTAATCATTGATAACAGAAGCTACTTTTCCTAATATTTCTCTGGCCTGAGGCAATACGGCAAACTCTCCTGTTCTGTAAAGCATTTTATCTGATAATGAAATCATCACAACT
This sequence comes from Bacteroidota bacterium, assembly GCA_023411265.1. Taxonomy (GTDB): domain Bacteria; phylum Bacteroidota; class Bacteroidia; order Flavobacteriales; family Weeksellaceae; genus Chryseobacterium_A. Next base: position 15,259 of record JAEYOX010000073.1, read on the forward strand.
CCTTTCAGAACTTTCACCTGTACATCATCGTCAGCAATATTGTCTAACGAACGCTTCAGTTTGTTGGACAGTGCCAGGTTCAAACTGTCGTTTTTAGCATTGGTCGAAATCAGTTGTTTGATGTAGGCATTTGATGCATTGATTTCATTAATTAATTTCGTAATGTTGGTAGAGCCCTGTGTGGTATTGTTCAAACAGGCGTCCAATGAAGTTTTCAAAGCATCATTCTGGCTTTTCAGTAATGTATTTTCGCTTACTAATCCCGAGTTCAATGATTTCAGATCCTGAATTTCCCGTTGTCTTTCTGCCAGATTTTCAATGCTTTGTTTGTAGTTCGTGTTCAAAGCATCGTATTGCTTCTTGCTGACACAGCTCGTCAATAAAATTGCAGCGGCTGAAATACTTAAAAAACTTGTTAATCTCATTATGTTTATTTTTTATAATTGTCGGACTTCAAGAATTCAAATATACCAAAATTTCTCTTTGCAAAAGATGACTTATCTTTGTGTTTCTCATATTTATGAAGATTTTAACACTACCAGCATTTGAAATTTCTCTTGCCTCTCTGGCCGAAAACAGCAGAAGTAAAACCTATCTTCTCGCCGTTAGCGGAGGTGCGGATTCTATGGTAATGCTTCATCTGATGAAAAAGCTGGGATTAGATTTCCATGTAGCTCATGTGAATTACAAATTGCGTGGAGAGGATTCTGATCTGGATCAAAAAATGGCTGAGGATTTCTGCAAAAAAAATGCTGTTCCTTTTCACCTGCGCACAATTTCAGATCATGAAAAGGAGCCTTCGGGTTCAGTACAGTTATGGGCAAGGAAATTAAGATATGATTTTTTCAGGAAAATAATAGAGCATGAGCAATTGGATTTTCTGATGACGGCGCATCATCTTAATGATCAACTGGAAACTTTTTTCATTAATCTTTCCCGGGGCAGCGGCATTCGAGGCCTTTCCGGAATTCCTGAGAATGATAATAATATTCTGCGGCCTTTGCTCCGGTTTTCCAAAGAAGAAATTTACCGTTATGCTGAGGAAAATCAGATTTCTTTCCGCGAAGATCTGTCGAACCGGAAGAACGATTACCTCCGGAATAAGATCCGGAATAAAATTGTTCCTTTAATTCAAGAACTCAAACCGAATTTCTTGGAAAATTTTCAAACTTCACTGTCGCTTCTTTCTGAAACGCGGAAATTTATGGAAAGCAAATTAAAAGAAATTGAAACGCGATTGATAGGTTTTTCTGATGAAATTATTCTTTTAGATAAATTCCTGTTTGAAGAGCAGTCAACGTTCGTGCAATCCGAAATTTTGCGCAAGTATGGATTTTTATGTTCATATGAAATTGAAAAAATCATGAAAGCGGAAAACGGAAAAATATTCTATTCCGACAAGTATATTTTGCGGGTAGATTACAATCATCTGGTAATTTCAGAAAAAGTAAAATCACCCAAAATAGAATCTTCCCCGGAGATTTCTTTTCTTCATAAGGAAAACATTCTCGAAAATGAAGATTTTATTTTTGAAAATGGACAGTTTCGGTTGAAAATGGCTTTGTCAGGATTTTCGGAACTATCAAAAGTTAAAAATGAATGGTATTTCGACCTTGAAAAGCTGAAATTTCCTCTCAAAATCCGCAAAACATATCCAAATGATGTTATTTTTCCTATCGGTATGATTGGAAAAAAGAAACTCTCAAAGTTTTTTAGGGATGAGAAAATACCTATTTTAGCCCGTCAAAATATTTGGTTGCTGTGCAATGATGATGATGAAGTTCTGGGCGTAATTCCGTTCAGGCAAGATCGAAGATATGCCGCCGACAGTACCACAAACACTGTTTTAAAAATCTCAATACAGATTAAAAATGAATGTTAGAAATTGGTTTATTATTGTTTTAGCTTTTTTATATACAGGAATTTCTGCCCAAATAAAAGATCCCGTAAAATTAAAATTTGATGTACTGCCAACGGGAGAAAATGTTTATGAAGCCGTGATTTCAGCCACTCTTGAAAAGAACTGGCATATTTATTCCAAAGATTTGCCGCCGGACAGTGGGATTCCTACCGAAATGATCGTGACTTCAAAAGAGGGTATCGAACTGATTGGAGGAATTACAGAAGTAGGAAAAAAACATGATGAGTTTTCTGAAGCTTTCGGCGTTCAGATTGTCTATTTTTCTAATAATGCACAGTTTAAACAGAAATTCAGGCTTAAAAATCCTGAAAAACCAGCCGTTATTTCGGTGGAGTTTACTTATCAAACCTGTGACGACCGAGTTTGTCTTGCTCCAAATACGCTGGAATTTGAAAAGAAAATAACACCTATGAACGCAGGATCAGGTTCAGAAAATCAGGAAACTGCGGAGGAAATAACTGTACAGAATGAAGTGACTGTTTCGGCGGCTGATGTACCGACAACAGTTCAGCCGGCGCCCTTAGATCCGAAAAATTTAAAAGTTAATTCACTGGATTTCAATAATCCTTTGACCGATTGCGGAAGTGCTCCCGTGAAGCAAAGCGACAGTTATTTCACCTATCTTATCCTCGGTTTTTTAGGAGGTTTAATCGCTTTGCTGACACCTTGCGTTTTTCCCATGATACCGCTCACCATGTCTTTTTTTACGAAAGGATCAAAAGATAAAGCAAAAGGAAGAAAAGATGCTTTCATGTATGGTTTTTTCATTCTACTTATTTTTGTTTTATTGAGTGTTCCGTTTCATGTTATTGATGGTATTGCTGGCAATATTTTTAATGAAATTTCCACCTCGATATGGCTGAACTTTTTCTTTTTCGCTGTATTTTTGTTTTTTGCAGGAAGTTTCTTTGGGTATTACGACATCACCCTTCCGAGTTCCATTGCCAATAAATCTTCGCGGGCAGAAGAAGCGGGCGGTATGATCGGTATTTTCTTCATGGCACTCACGTTAGTTATTGTTTCTTTTTCCTGTACCGGCCCTATTTTAGGAACTTTATTGGGAAGCGCCGTAACGGGCTCCAGCAATATTCCGATGCTTCTCACTTTTGCTTTGGCAGGATTCGGACTTTCGTGGGCCATCATATTCGGTTTGCTGGCACTGTTTCCTCAGGCATTACAAAGTTTGCCGAAATCCGGCGGTTGGATGAATACCGTGAAGGTGGTTTTAGGATTTATAGAATTGGGATTAGCTTTGAAGTTTTTATCAAAAGCGGATTTGGTTTCCAAAACATTTTTACTAAAAAGAGAACTTTTCATCGTGCTGTGGATTTTGATCGCTTTAGGATTGGTGCTTTATTTATTTGGCTTGATCCGTTTTCCTCACGATGATAAAAAAGCGAAAATATCCTCAGGCCGAAAAGTTTTTGGCATCATAAGTATTGGATTTTTAATTTATCTTGTTCAGGGATTATTCCCTTCGGAAAGGCCACGTTTGCAAATGCTTTCAGGAATTCTTCCGCCGTTAAATGTCAGTTATTTTCATAAGGAAGGAGAAGGAATTCTCGGATTGCATCCGGAACATGATTATTTCAAAGCTATCGAACAGGCGAAGAAGGAAAATAAACCATTGCTGATCGACTTTACAGGGTATGGTTGCGAAAACTGCCGGAAAATGGAAGAATTTATCTGGAGCGAACCGGATATTCTCCTGTTGCTGCAAAATGAAGTGGTACTTGCATCACTTTATGTAGATGACAAGGAGGAACTTCCCGAAGATCAGCAAACCAGAATCGATATGGGGAATGGAAAAATGAAACGGATAAAAACCATTGGCGATAGGTGGAGCATGTTCCAGCAGGTTAATTTTAATAATAATTCCCAACCCCATTATGTGCTGGTAACGCCTGACGGTCAAGTGATTAATGCTCCCGTTTCCGGCTATATGCCGAAAGAAGATTTCAAAAAATTTTTGGAATGTGGAATCGGATATTTTAAGAATAATCAGTAGAAAATATATAAGAGCAATTAATAGATTGTTGGTTAATTTCGATGCATAAACAGATCAATATGCTGAATTACGAAATATCAGGTATCGGAAGAGAAGACCTTGTTTTACTACATGGTTTTATGGAAAATATTACTATTTGGGATGAGATGGAAACTTTTCTCTCCGATAAATTCAGGCTGATAAAAATTGATCTTCCAGGTCATGGAAATTCTCCTGTGCTGGATGATATTCACACCATGGAACTGATGGCAATGAAAGTAAAAGAAGTGACAGATTTTCTGAATTTAGAAAATTTTCATTTACTAGGGCATTCTATGGGAGGCTATGTTTCACTTGCTTTTTCTGAAGTGTATCCGCAGTGTCTAAAAAGTCTCACATTGTTTTTCTCAACCTTTTTTCCTGACGATGAGGAGAAAAAAGAACAACGCAGAAAAAGCTTCAGGATTATTCTCGAAAACTTTAGAGCGTACGTTTCGGCAGGAATTCCGAATCTTTTTAATCCTAATGAAAAAGATATTCTCGAAGGAAAGATGGAGATGGCAAAAGAAATCGCACTTTCTACCAAACCTGAAGGTGCGTTAGCTTGCGTAAAAGGAATGATAGAACGCCCCGACCGAGCGCATGTCATGCATGAATTGGAAGCTAAAATTCTGATCATCGCCGGCAAACATGATGGTGCTGTGAAAACCAGTTTGCTTATTAAAAACATCCCCGATAAAACCAATATTAAATCCTACGTTCTAGATTGCGGACACAACGGGCATTGGGAAAAACCTGAAGTTTGCGCTGCCATCATCAATACGGAATTACTCCATAATTTGCCGAAAAACCTGGTTTTTTAGTGCTTAAAGTTCTTGCTCTTCAATTTTCTCTTTGAAATCTTCGATGGTTCCGTAGATGTCTTTATAATATTTTCCGCCAGCTGCGTTAATGTGTCCCCCGCCCTGAAAATACTTCCGCGAAAATTGATTGACATCCACATCATTCTTAGAGCGGAAGGAAATTTTAATGAAATCTTCATACAAATCTTCCATGAAAAATGCGGACATTTGAGTTCCCTGAATGCTTAGTCCATAATTCACAAAGCCTTCCGTGTCTCCTTTCTCAAAGCCAAATTCTTTCAATTCATCACGTTTCAGGTAAAGTATCGCTACTTTTCCGTCTTTCACTACTTCAATTCTGGATAAAATCAGAGAAAGAAGATGAAGTCGGGAAACTGTATTCGTATCCCAGGTATTGGAAGTGATCATTGCCGGATCTGCACCTTTTTCGATGAGGTTGGCAATAATTCTGTGAGTTGTTGCGGAAGTAGAACGGAATCGAAAACCCCCGGTATCGGTCATGATTCCGCAATACAGGCATTCTGCTATATTCTGATTAATAAGATTTTCTTCTTCCAATGCTTCTATAAAATGATATACCATTTGCGAAGTTGCGGGAACTGAAGTGTCGGAATAGACGAAATCAAAATCCTCGGGCTGCTGATGATGGTCAATAAGGATTTTTACAGCATTGGCTTTTTCAATCCACGGACCCACCAAGTTTCCGCTGCGATGGGAAGCATTAAAATCAAGAATAAAAATCATATCCGCTTTGTCGATCATTTCCCAAGCTTTTTTACGTTTATAATCGGCAATGGTAATTTTTTTGGCGTCAGGCATCCATTTCAGAAACTTGGGGAAATCATTTGGAACCACAACTTCAGCATCCAGTCCTTTTATTTTCAGATAATGTTGAAGGCCTAATGACGAGCCGATAGCGTCCCCATCGGGATTGTAGTGGGTAACAATTACAATTTTATTTTCTGGAATTAAAAGCTGATTGATATCTAAAAGTTCGGGTGCTGTAAACATAAAGTTCGAGTTTTTGCAAAGTTACCTTTTAGATTTTAAACGCTGGTGTTTTGTGGAAAACATCAGTTCGGGGAATAACATTTATGAAATTTATTTGTCGGGTTTAAAAAATTTTGTATTTTTGCAGTCTGAAAATCAAGATATAGTTTTACACTAAAGATATTAGAAATGAGCAAGAGAACCTTCCAGCCGTCAGAAAGAAAGAGAAGAAACAAGCACGGTTTCAGAGAAAGAATGTCCACGCCAAACGGTAGAAGAGTGTTGGCTGCAAGAAGAGCAAAAGGCAGAAAGAGTTTAACCGTTAGTGCACAGCGCGCTAAGAGATAATTCTTTTATTATCATAGTAAGAGCATGCTTGAAAAAGAAATTTTTCAGGCATTTTTTGTTGTTAAAATTTGCCAAACTTTAGGAGATCCACCGAACTTTATTTATTTTTGAAAGCTCGGATTTATTAAATAGTCATCAGTTTTATTTTATCATAATGCCGCACAGAAACGAAACGGGAGATAATATCATCAACCTCAGCAATGCTACTATCGCACAGAAAAATTTTACCGTACTAAGCCATGTAGATCTCCATATTCAAAAAGGAAAATTCTGCTACCTTATCGGAAAAACAGGTTCAGGAAAAAGTTCATTGCTGAAAACTCTTTACGGTCATATTCCACTTTCCGGGGGACAGGGAAGCGTGGCAGGATTTGATTTGGCAAAACTTCGGACTTCAGACATTCCTAACCTTAGAAGAAAACTGGGAATTGTGTTTCAGGATTTTCAATTGCTGCCAGACAGAACCGTGGAGAGAAATCTGAAATTTGTGCTGGCCGCTACCGGATGGAAAGAAAAAACAAAAATAGACGAAAGAATTGATGAAGTATTGGGAAGTGTGGGAATGAAAACCAAAAAACACAAAATGCCACACGAACTTTCCGGAGGAGAGCAGCAGAGGGTAGCCATTGCAAGAGCACTTCTGAACCATCCCGAACTGATCCTGGCAGACGAGCCTACCGGAAACCTGGATCCTGAAACTTCCAACGAAATCATGACGTTGATGAAAAGGGTTGCTATTGAAAATCACGCCGCCGTAGTGATGGCGACGCACGATTATCACATGATTCAGAATTTTCCCGGAGAAGCCATTCGTTGTGAGGATGGAAAAGTTTCAGTTCTGGACACTTCTGAATTGTTCGAGTAATTTAATCTTACTTTTTCTGAAATACATGAAAATCACGGGTTAGCTTCAGATATTGTTCTGAATAATTTCGAGGCATATCTTCGATGATAAAATCCTCTTCCAAATAACGATGTCGTTGATATGAAAATTCAAGAATACATCTTCGTAGGGTACCGCCCCTTATTCCGAAAATATTGATCTTTCTTTTTAAATTCAAGGAAAATTCAGCCGCTGTTTCGCAGAATTCCGCTTCGGAATCTGAAGGAATAATGACACAAAATACGCCTTTTTCCGAAAGTAATTCCGAGGATTTGGATATCAAATTTTTGAAATCCAAGCTCGTTTGTTGTCTGGCGAGTTTGTCTTTTGACGAACGGTTTTCCGAAAAATAAGGCGGATTGGAAATGATGGCATCAAATGTTTCGGCATTGAATGTTTTTATATCCTGATGTTTCGCCTGCAATCTTTCCCGAAAATCCGACTGGTTAAAATTAATTTTCGCAAGATTTGCCGCCTCTTCATTCAAATCGATTCCAGTGATTCTGGCTTCCGGATGTCTTTGGGCTAACATTAAAGATATAATCCCTGTCCCCGTTCCTATTTCCAGAATATTTTCCGCTTCTGAAACATCGCACAAAGCGCCAAGTAAAACAGCATCGGTTCCTACTCGAAATACTTTTGAAGACTGCCGGACGATAAATTTTTGAAATACAAAAGGATTCATTACAAATTCGAGGGAAGACTGATGGTGAATTTAGATCCTTTTCCAAGTTCAGATTTCACAGTTATTGTTCCGCCATAATCTTCCACCATTTTACGAACCATCGTTAGCCCAAGGCCCATTCCGGAATTTTTGGAAGTAAAATTGGGCTCAAAGATTCGCTCCTGCATATCTTCCGGAATGCCAGTTCCGTTATCTTCTACAGATATCATTATTTTTTTCTGAATAAGTTCAATATCCACGTTGATGATGGGATCTTTGGCGTCCTCCAAGGCTTGTTTAGCATTGGTGATGAGGTTGGTAATGATCCGCGTCAGGTAAATTTTATCCATGTGTATCATGATATTCTCTTTATTGGCATGAACAAAAATTCTGTCGTTATTGAAAATTTTGAGAATGGAGTGGATTTGTTTATTGAGATTAAAAGTTTCATTCACTTTTTCCGGCAATTGCGCAAATTGAGAAAAGGCACTGGAGACTTTGGCGATCAGATCAATCTGTTCTATTACCATATTGGTCATTTGTTTTAGTTTCTCCCGAATCTCGGGATCTTCCGGATCAAATTTTCTTTCGAAATTCTGAATATTTAGCTTCATGGGCGTAAGTGGATTTTTTACTTCATGCGCCACTTGTTTCGCCATTTCGCGCCATGCTTTTTCTTTTTCACTGAAGGCAAGCCGTTCTTTTTGATCTTGTATCTGAAGGATCATCTTATTGTACGCCATCACCAATGCGCCCAGTTCATCATTGTGATAATATTTGATAGGCTGCATTTCTTTTTCGAACAAGGTTATTTTAGTGATGAGATCAGAAAAATTTCTGATGGCTTTTGTAAGATTGTTAGAGATGATCCAACTAAGCCAAATACTGAAAATGATAATTAGTAAATTTACCAAAACTATGTATTTCAGATATTTGTTGAGTACATATAGGTACGCATCGTCATTATGGTAGTACGGTAGATAAACAATCCCAATAGGCTCCAGAAAGTTATTTTTCAAGATGGCGTAGGAGGACGTTTTTTTAGTGTTTACTGTCTGATCAAACTCTTTTACATCCACTCTTCGGTCTTGGGTCACGACTTGTGTCAGGATATTTTGGGGAACTTTTTTTTGAAAAACAAGATTGTCCAGTTTATTGGAAATAAGAAAATCACCGTTCAAATCGTAAATCACGATATCATGTTTATTGATATCAGCAATTTCCATGATTTTATTTTTCAGAACTTCAGGAATATCTTGGGTAGTAATCGGTGTTTGGCTCACGGCGTAATCCAGAGCAGCCATCAGAGCGTTAGTTTCCTCCTGCAGATCGCTGTGGCTTTGCTCTTCAGCATTGTTTTTAAGCAAATAGAAAGACAGCACGGAGGAACCTGCCATACTGAGGATGCAGACCAATAAGAATCCCCAGAAAACACGGTTTCGGAGGCTGTATCCCCGGTATTTACTCAGAGGCATTTTTTGCTACTAATTTTGCTATATATTTTCCGATAATATCAAACTCAATATTCACCCGGTCTCCTTCTTTCAGGTTTTTCAGATTGGTGTTTTCCCAAGTGTAGGGAATAATGGCAATGGTGAACCGGTTTTTCTCACTTTCAGCAACGGTGAGGCTTATTCCGTTTACTGTGACTGATCCCTGAGGGACGGTTACAAAATCGCCTTCGGGACTATAGTCGATGGTGATGAGGTAGCTCCCCTCCTTGTTCCGGATTGCAATTATCTCGCCAGTCTTATCCACATGTCCCTGTACGATGTGTCCGTCCAAACGGCTACCAACCTTGGTACAGCGCTCCAGATTCACTGCTGTTCCTGTGTTCCATTCCGATAAATTTGTTTTTTTCAAAGTTTCGGCAATGGCAGTTACGGTATATCTTCTTCCTGAAATATTTACTACTGTGAGGCAGCACCCATCATGCGCGACACTTTGGTCTATCTTCAGTTCATCGGTAAAAGGACAGCTAAGTGTAAAATGAATATTGGAGCCTTGTATTTCTTTTTTTTCAACAATTCCTGTTGTTTCTATAATTCCTGTAAACATAAATTCTAAGTTCTGTTCTAGAGAATCATTCAAATAAAAAGAAATAGTTCCTTTTTAATTTATAAATTTGTAATTCTCTAATAATCTTCAAAGATAATAAATATGAGTTCAAAAAACTACAAGATAAAAGTAGGAATTTCCATAGGCGATTTCAATGGGATAGGCCCGGAAATTATCATGAAATCTCTGAAAGATAAAAGCATTATAGATTATTTTACACCGATTATTTTTGGTTCAGGAAAACTTTTTACCTTCCAGAAAAATATGTTCAAACTTCAGCAGAATTTCCATTATATAGATGAAGTTTCGCAAGCGCAGAACGGAAAAATAAACATGGTGAACCTCTGGAAAGACAATGTAAAAGTGGATCTCGGAACGCCGACAGAAGAATCCACGAAAATGGCTATTCATTCCTTGGAAGCCGCTGCACAGGCTTTGATGAATGGTGACATTGATGTTCTGGTAACAGCACCCATCAATAAAGATGAAATGCTGAAGCAAGGATTTAAACATGCGGGACACACCGGTTTTTTTGAAGAAAAATTCGGAAAAAAAGGACTGATGTTTTTGGTAACCGAGGAGCTGAAAGTGGCCGTTTCCACACATCATATTCCAATATCTCAAATCCCAGAAAATATTTCGAAAGAGAAACTAAAGAAGCAAATCAAGCTTCTGAATCAATGTCTCATAGAGGATTTTTGTATTCAGAAACCCAAAATTGCGGTGCTGGGTCTTAATCCCCACGCTGGCGACGGAGGACAGATAGGAAATGAAGAAATGGAAATCATACAGCCCGTTATCCGGGAAGTTTTCGAGAACGGAATTATGGCCTTCGGACCCTTTCCTGCCGATAGTTTTTTTCAGCCGGAAAAATATAAACATTACGATGCGGTTTTGGCCATGTATCATGATCAGGGCCTCGCTCCTTTTAAGACGCTGGCTTATGAAGAGGGTGTCAATTTTACAGCTGGGCTCCCTGTAGTGCGGACTTCTCCGGATCATGGAGTGGCTTATGATATTGCCGGACAAAATATTGCTGACGAGAGAAGCTTTATGGAAGCGATTTTCACAGGAATTAAAATTTTTAAAAACCGCCAGGAGTATAATGCACTGATGAAGGACAGGCTGCGACCCAAAAAAGCATATGCTGATAGCGGTGTTGATGAGGACCTGCCAGATGCTTCAGAAGGATAGAAGTTTAATTTCCATATTATTAATAGGAAAACAGACTCGCTGCCAATAGAAAATTTATTTGCTAATTCAAAAAAAATGCATATTTTTGCAAACTCATTTTATGGACAAGCTTAGAGATTATGATGTAGCTTTTTCCGGGCTTAAAGACGGAAAACATCAGTTCCGATTTGAGATAGATAAAACGTTATTTCAACTTTTTGAAACAGAGCTGGAGTTTACCAATCCCCGAATAGAAGCCAAAGTTCTTTTAGAAAAACATTCTACTTTTCTGGAACTTTGGATAGAAACAAATGGTGTTGTAGAACTGGTTTGCGATATTTCGGCTGAGCCTTTCGATGCGGCTATTTCCGGCGAAGTGAAAGTTTTGGTGAAATTCGGTGAAGAATACGATGACAGCAATGAAGAGGTGATTATTATTCCGACACAGGATCATGCGTTCAATGTAGCGCACTTGATTTATGAAAATATAATACTCTCTGTTCCAATGAAAAAAATCTCGCCGAATCTGAATGAAAAGGATCTGAGAATTCTGGAGAAATATCAGCCTAAAGTGAAGGAAGAAAAAGAAAGTGAAAGTGACCCGCGTTGGGAAGCTTTAAGAAAATTAAAAGACAATAATTAATAAATAGTTTAATATGATGAGATGACGAGTCTCATCACTCATCAAAAAAATTATTACAATGGCACATCCAAAGAGAAGACAGTCGTCCACAAGAAGAGATAAGAGAAGGACTCACTACAAAGCTGAGGTTCCTCAATTGGCAAAAGACGCCGCCAGCGGCGAGCTGCACCTTTACCACAGAGCGCACTGGCATGAAGGAAAACTTTATTACAGAGGAAAAGTAGTAATGGAAAAAGACGGAGAAACTACTGAAGAGAACTAAGACAACTACTTAGAAAAATCTCAATTTAATATAAAAACCACTCGATTTTGTTTAATTTCGGGTGGTTTTTTGTTGTTTTGTACGTTTTTTTGGTATCTTTGATGCCTTAACAAAAAATCAAATTATGGACATCAGAGAAATACAGAATCTTATTAAATTTGTTTCCAAATCGGAAGTTTCAGAAGTGAAATATAAAACAAAAGATTTTGAAATTACCATTAAAACACCATTGGGAGGAAACGAGAATGTAAGTTATATCGCTCAACCCCAGATGTATCCTACTCAGGCTCCCGTAGCTGCACCAGCAGTTTCCGCACCTCCAGCTCCTGTTGAACAACCTGCAAAGGAAAAAGTAGACGACGATAGCAAATATGTCGCCATCAAATCACCAATGATCGGAACTTTTTACAGAAAACCCGCTCCGGATAAAGATGTTTTCGTGAACGTAGGAGATGAAGTTTCTGTGGGAAAAGTGGTTTGCGTAATAGAAGCAATGAAACTCTTTAATCAGATTGAGTCTGAAATTTCTGGGAAAATCGTGAAGATTTTAGTGGACGATGCTACTCCTGTGGAGTACGATCAGCCTTTATTTTTAGTGGATCCGTCTTAATTGATAAGCAATTAATAAATGAGAATGATCCCATTTTCACATTTTCAAATTTTCTCCTTTTCAAATTAATTAAGATGTTCAAAAAAATATTGATCGCCAACCGTGGCGAAATTGCAATGCGTATACTCCGTACATGCAAAGAAATGGGAATAAAAACGGTTGCAGTATATTCCACAGCGGATAAGGACAGCCTCCATGTCCGGTTTGCAGATGAAGCAGTTTGCATTGGTCCGGCCATGAGCAAGGATTCATATCTGAAAATACCAAACATTATCTCAGCTGCAGAAATTACCAATGCGGATGCAATCCATCCGGGATACGGATTTCTTTCTGAAAATTCCAATTTTTCCAGAATTTGTCAGAAGAATGGAATTAAATTTATTGGCGCCACACCAGAGCAAATCGACAGAATGGGCGATAAAGCTAACGCCAAGGCTACAATGAAAGAAGCCGGTGTTCCCTGCGTTCCAGGATCTGAAGGTTTAATTGGTTCATACGAAGATGCGGCAAGAATCGCCGAAGAAATTGGATTTCCTGTCATGATAAAAGCTACTGCCGGAGGTGGAGGAAAAGGAATGCGCAGGGTATGGAACGCTTCAGAACTTAAAGAACATTGGGAATCTGCTATTCAGGAAGCTGTAGCTGCATTCGGGAACGGCGGAATGTATATGGAAAAGCTGATTGAAGAACCAAGACATATTGAAATTCAGATTGCCGGAGATCAGTATGGAAAAGCCTGTCACCTTTCGGAAAGAGACTGTTCTGTCCAAAGAAGAAATCAAAAACTTACCGAAGAAACGCCATCACCGTTCATGACGGATGAACTTCGTGAAGAAATGGGAAAGGCAGCAGTGAAAGCTGCGGAATATATCGGATATGAAGGCGTGGGAACAATAGAATTTCTGGTAGATAAACACAGAAATTTCTATTTTATGGAAATGAATACCCGTATTCAAGTAGAACACCCAATCACGGAACAGGTAATAGATTATGACCTTATTCGCGAGCAAATTATGTTGGCTGCAGGAACACCTATTTCAGGGATAAATCATTACCCGAAACTGCACTCTATAGAGTGTAGAATTAATGCCGAAGATCCGTATAATGATTTCAGACCAAGTCCCGGAAAAATCACCAGTCTGAATATTCCCGGTGGACACGGAATCCGTGTGGATACTCACGTGTACTCAGGTTATACCATTCCGTCCAATTATGATTCGATGATTGCAAAGCTAATTACCACGGCACAAACGCGGGATGAAGCGATTGCAAAAATGAGACGTGCTTTGGAAGAGTTCTATATCGAAGGTGTGAAAACTACCATTCCTTTCCATCGACAGCTCATGGAAAATGAGGATTATCTGGCAGGAAACTACACTACGAAATTTATGGAAGATTTTGTAATGGATAAGAGTTTCGAGAATTAATAATGGTCTAATATAAGATCAGAGGAAGCCGTCCCAATTTTTTGTGGCGGCTTTTTTACACACTGCGTTAGTTAATTGAAACAAATCTACCGATCTCTCGTTTATATAATTTAATGAGCCGGTATTCTGCATTGTAATAAAAACATAAAGATGGAGAAGTCTTAATATACGGTTCGGGAAACAGAAAATTGATGAAGATTTCATTTATTCAGTAATGTCACGCAAAGTAAGATACGATACACTTGAAAATAAATCATTATTTTTGCTTTTTAAAATAAGGAAAACAATCATGCAAAACCTCCCACGTACTTCATCCGCTTTCATAGAACTCGAAGAAAAATATGGCGCTCACAATTATCATCCGCTACCGGTAGTACTGGAGCGGGGAGAAGGGGTGTATGTATGGGACGTGGAAGGAAAAAAATATTATGATTTTTTATCTGCGTATTCCGCTGTCAATCAGGGTCATTCACATCCTGCAATTGTAGAAGCGCTGGTGCATCAGGCGGGTAAATTGGCCCTCACTTCCAGAGCTTTTTACAATTCTAATTTAGGCGAATACGAGAAGAAAATAACAGAACTTTTCGGGTTTGATAAAGTTTTGCCCATGAATTCCGGTGCAGAGGCGGTAGAAACAGCCCTAAAAATTGCGAGAAAATGGAGCTATGAAGTAAAGGGAGTTCAGAAAAATTCTGCAAAAATTATTGTTTGTGAGAATAACTTCCACGGACGAACAACAACTATAGTTTCTTTTTCTAACGATCCGGATGCGCATAAAAATTACGGACCTTTCACTCCGGGGTTTGAAAAAATTCCCTACAATGATTTGGAAGCGCTTCGTAATGTTCTGGAAAATGATGCTGAAAATATTGCTGCGTTTTTAGTTGAGCCAATTCAGGGAGAAGCCGGAGTGTATGTGCCGGACGAAGGTTACCTAAAAGGCGCATCGGAACTTTGCCAAAAACATAATGTTCTCTTCATTGCTGACGAGGTACAAACAGGAATTGCAAGAACCGGAAAGTTGATTGCCTGTCATAACGAGAATGTTCAGCCCGATATTTTGATATTAGGAAAAGCACTTTCTGGTGGAATGTATCCTGTATCGGCAGTATTGGCTAATGATCATATAATGAATGTTATACAGCCCGGTCAGCACGGATCTACATTCGGAGGAAATCCATTAGCCTGTGCAGTAGCAATGGCAGCTTTGGATGTAGTGGAAGATGAAAAATTGTCTGAAAGAGCAGAAACTTTAGGCAAAATTTTCCGTTCCGAAATGAAAAAAGTGATTGAAAAAACCGACCTCATTACGCATGTTCGGGGAAAAGGGCTTCTGAACGCTATTCTCATTAATGATACCCCCGAAAGTTCCACGGCCTGGAATATCTGCCTGAAACTTCGGGACAACGGACTTCTGGCCAAGCCAACGCACGGCAATATCATAAGGCTGGCTCCGCCATTAGTGATCACCGAAGAACAAATTATGGATTGCGTTCAGATTATTGAAAAAACGGTGTTGGAGTATAAGAAATAGCATATGCCCGAGAAAATCAGCGGATTAATCATTACTTATAATGAAGAAAAGAATATTCAGGATGTCCTGAAATGTTTTGATTTTTGTGATGAAATAATCGTCGTTGATTCATTTAGTACCGATCAAACTGTACAAATTGCCCGGCAAAACCCTAAGGTTCAGATTGATCAGCATAGATTTGTAGATTATACGAAACAACGTAACAGAGCCCTGTCCCTAGCTGAAAATGACTGGGTTTTTTTTCTTGACGGTGATGAAAGAACCACGCCGGAACTACAGGAGGAAATCATCAAAACAATAAACTTGAAGGATGCAAAAGATGCCTATTATATTCGCAGAATCTTTTTTGTTGGGAAGAAAAAGATAAAATTCTCGGGAACTCAAAATGATAAAAATTTCCGTCTGTTCCGAAAATCTAAAGCCAAATACGCAGAAAATAAAAAGGTCCATGAAACTTTAGAGGTCAATGGAACTACCGGAATACTAAAAAATAAACTCCTTCACTATTCTTTTGAAAATTTCGAAGCCTTTAAGACTAAAATGCTTTATTATGGTCTATTGAAAGGAAAAGAACTTGCAGAAAAAGGCGAAAAATATTCCGTCATCACTCATGGGAGCAAGGTAGTTTTTAAGTTTATCAAAATGTATTTTCTGAAATTAGGATTTCTGGATGGTATAAATGGCCTAAAAATCAGTTATTTGCAGAGCCTATACGTACATGAAACCAATCAAACTTTAAAGCAGAAAAAATGAAAATATGTCTGATCAGTTTTGATTTCTGGCATTATGATGAGCACATTATACGCAAGCTGAATGAACTTGATATTAATGCTCACCATATCAACATTGGAGCTTTTTCACATAAACATTTGGGCAGCAAAATTTCGAATGCTTTCAGCAAAATATTCTTGGGGAAGAACCTTAAACATCAGAAACGGCAAAGGTTTGTAATAGAATCCCTTGAAAAAATCGGTTTTCAGGATCAAATTCTGGTGTTAAATCCGGACACTTTAGATTCAGAGACTTTGCAATTCATCAAAGAGCGAACCCACCGCTGCCTCACTTACCTATATGATAGTTTGGAACGCTATCCTGTACATGACAAACTTCATTTTTTTGATAAGATCTTTTCCTTTGATGACAAAGATGTACGGGAATTTGGTTTTGAGAAACTCACCAACTATAATTATCTTGGGTACCTTCCTGCTGAGGTTCAGAATCCCCGACTGGATCTGTACTACATTACTTCTTATGATAAGGACAGAAACTGCATTTTGCGGAAATTGGCTCCTGCGTTGCAGAAAAAAGGAATTTCCTATCGTTTTCTAATCGTAGGCAAACGAGTTTGGAAAGAGCATGTTAAAGTTGGCAGAGGGTCACTGAAAAATTATACGGTTCTTAGACGTGGAACTATTCCCGCAACGGAAACCATTAGGGGTTATAGAAATACGAAAGCTATACTTGAGCTGATGCGGGCTGGACAAACAGGTTTAAGTTTTCGTTTTTTTGAAGCAATGGCATTGGAAAAAAAAATTATTACGAACAATCGTGAAATAATAAATTATGATTTCTATACTCCTGAAAATATTTTGATTCTGGAGAATGATTTCAGCAATTTAAATAAAGAGTTTTTTGAGAAACCTTATCGCAAGTTGCCCCAAAATATTTACGATTATTATACGTTGGACAAATGGGTAGACCGCGTTTTTGATTTGAAATGAATAAGCTCCGGCACATACTGATCTTCACCAAAGAATTTCACCATCCGTTAACTTCAAAAAGCGGGAGAATGGCAACACCAAATGAAATTTAATAAAAAAAACATACTAGTTCTACTGCCTTCTAACTATCAGCTATATGCTCTAATAGAAAAAAATCTTTTGGAAAACGGTTTTGATGCTAACGTGCTTACTCCAGATTTAGCGAAATTCAGATACAAGAATTTATATCAGAAAATCACCAATTTCTACCAAAAGACCTTTTTTAATAATAAAGAATATAAAAGAAAGCTGAAGGAAAAATTTGCTACTGAACAGCTTATAAAAGCGATAGATAAACATTCATTTTATGAATATGTGCTGGTAATAAGAGCGGATTTTTTTCCGATGGAAATTCTAAACCACGTCAGAGCGAAAACCCATAACCTTGTAAGCTATCATTTTGATGGCATTAACAGATACCCAGAGATTTTTGGAAGGATATCAATCTTTGACAGATTTTACGTGTTTGACCGTGAGGATATAGATCAGCATCGTAATTTGGAGCTGTTACCATGCACTAATTTCTACTTTGATTACCCTGAATTACCGGATCCTAACATAAAATTTGATTTTTATTTTTTAGGCTCTTATCATGAAAGTCGGAATGCAATCTTACTGGATTTTCAAAAGTTTAGTGAAAAACATCAAATGGCGGCTAAAATGCAAATTGTTTATAATAAGGAGGATTTACCCAGCAGAGATATTCAGGCTAAATTTGAATGTATACCTCGCTATATCAGCTTTAAGAGCTACCTTTTGAATATACAGAACAGCAGATATATTCTTGATATCTTGATATCAGAACACAGTGGATTGTCTTTCAGAGTTTTTGAAAGCCTTAAATACAAAAAGAAGCTGATCACCACTAACACAACCATTGTGGGCTATGAGTTTTACCATCCTAATAACATTTTCGTTTTGGATAATAATTACAATCAGCTGTTGGAGTTTCTTGAATTGCCGTATGTTGAAATAGATGACTCCATTATAAAGACATATAGTTTTACAAATTGGCTTAATTATCTTTTCAAAATAGAACCTTATAGAAATATTGATTTGCCCGATGTTAGTTAGTATTATAATACCCTGCTATAATAATGAGAAAGTTATTGCCGAAACGATTGATTCTGCCCTTTCCCAGAGTTATTCGTCAATTGAAATCATTGTTGTTGATGATGGTTCTACGGACCAATCCGCTAAGGTAGTTCAGGACATTTCCTCCAAACATCCTGACATCATCTTTCATTCAAAAGAAAACAGAGGTCCATCTCATACCAGAAATTTCGGTGCTCAAATCTCTAAGGGAGAATTTCTCATATTTCTTGATGCTGATGACAAACTGCATCCAGATTATGTAAAAAAGTGTATTGCTGAGTATCAAAGGAATCCTGAATTAAACATTGTTTACTCAGGTGCGGAATTTTTTGGCAACAAATCCGGAATTTGGAAGCTGCCGGATTTTGAGCCTACCAGTTTCCTCTTAAATAATTGTATTCCCATTTTCGCAATGCTGAGGCGGGACGTTTTTTTTGATGTCGGCAAGTTTGATGAAAATATGCACTTTATAGAGGATTGGGAACTGTGGATCAGAATCCTGAAAAAATATCCGGGCGTTTACAAAATCCCGGAAACACTCTTTTATTACAGAAAATCAGCTGCCAAGAATTCTTTAACGGATTTAAATGATAAACAGAATGATATTTCGGATACTGCACGACTCTATCTGTATAATAAACATTATTCTTATTATAAAGAAAATGGACTTTCAATAAGCAAATTGATTACCTCTGTGCAGGACAATTTAAAGTTCAAAGAAAAATATTATAACGTCTGGTATCGAAAGTATTTTTATAAATACTTCAAACCGTCTAAATACAAGAGCATTTACCATAATTTATCATGAAAGTATCTATCGTTACTTCTTACTATAACAGGAGGAATCTTTTTATCAAAACTCTAGAGAGCATCAGCAGACAGGTAAGTTCTATGGACCTTTCTTTAGAGGTAATTGCTGTAGATGACGGAAGCGATGCAAATGAAAGACTGGAAGACCTGACGTCCGTTTTTCCTTTCCTGAAAATCATTCGTATTGAAAAAAAAGATAAATGGTATACCAATTCATGTATCCCGTTTAATATAGGTTTTACTCATGCCAAGGGAGAAATAATAATCCTCCAAAATCCGGAATGTTTACATTACGGGAATATTATAGATTATGCTGTAACCAATATTGACACCAACATCTACTTAAGTTTCGGATGTTACTCACTAGACGAAGAACCAACCGACAATATTGATCATTATCTTAATAATCCAAAAAAACTTGAAAGATTAATTTGTGAAAATAATGTTGAGAATACCCGTGACGGAAGTAATAGTTGGTACAATCATTCGGTAATAAGACCCTGCGCTTATCACTTTTGTTGTGCGATTCTTAAAGAGGATTTGATGGATCTGGGCGGGTTTGATCCACTTTACGCAAATGGAGTTGCTTACGACGATAATGAACTGCTGCACCGAATCAAACTGAAGAAAATGAAAATAGAAATCATTGATAATGAGATCGTGCTTCATCAGAATCATTATAGAAGAAAGTCATCTTATAATAATCCAGTAGCTTTAAGCAAAAAAGCATTACACAAAAGAAAAAAACTTATCGAAAAAAACAAAAAACTGTTTGAGGAATATACTCTCAATAAAAAAGACTGGAAAGTAAAGGGGGTTCCAATTTACAAAGCTGCGAGGCCAATAAAACTACTTTTTAATAATTGGTTGAGAAAAATATAAAATTTGTAAATGTTACATTCTATCATATTCATCCTCTAACCTCACAATATCATCTTCACCAAAATAGGTTCCCGTTTGCACTTCAATGAAAATTAAAGGACAATCAGTCAAATTCATGATCCTGTGTTTCGCACCTAAGGGAATTGATATGCTATGTCCGTAGGTGAGTAAAATTTCTTCATCATCCAGAACAACGACGGCATTTCCTTCTACAATTGTCCATTGTTCTTGCCTTTTATGATGATATTGATATGATAATTTTTGGCCTGGGTATACTTCGACTCTTTTTACTTTATAATTCTTTTCATCTGCCAGAACATAATATTTCCCCCACGGCCGTTCTCCTATTTCTAACATAACACGATTTTTCAATTAACGAATGTACTCAAAATATTTTTTCAAAACCAATATAGAAACTAAATTTTCAACACTTTTATTGTGAAACTGCGCTCGGTGTCTTTTCGCATTCGCAATGATGTCTTTAGCTTCTTTGGGATGGTCTAAATAATACTGAATTTTATCCTCAAGATCTTCATAGTTTTCCTTGATTCCAATAAAATGTTCATCCGGTTTCAATATTCCTTCCATATACCAGCTTTCCATTTTTAAAGGGGGCGAAACGGCAATTGAGTTGGAAGACATAATCCATTTAAGATTGGTGGCGACATCATTGCCCTCCAAACTTAAAATAAATTTGTGGCGCAAATGCTCAGATACAGAAATCTTTGGTTTAATCCATCTTGGGTTCCCTCCTTTCCTATTTACCTGACCTAAATCACATAGCGAATTTCCGAAATATTTCTCATAAAATGTGATACGATGCTGTTGATAAACTGCTGCTCGGCCTATTAAAAGATCTTTCTTCTCCTGAAAGTCAATATTATCTTTTACTGAAACGAAATGTCTTGTCTTGTCCAGATTCAGCAGAATATTATTTTCATTATTTCCATGGATGGGGCGACTTTTGGTAATCATCGGAAAATCCAAAATAGTATTCACATCTCCGAATTCGAAATCAATAAAAAAGTGATCGGGAAAATATCGGGCAAATTCATAAGTATCGAAATAGTAAGCTTTGGGTGTTTTTGGTTTTTTGAGATCCCTAATCCTTGTTCCTTGATGTGAGACAGTTGTTGGCGTCTGAATTTTATTATAGTAATTCACCCTGTTTTCTACGATTTCTTTTTCCTTCCTCGACAGGGTTTTGTAGAGTTCATTGATCTTTTTTTCAGCGCTTTTGGAAGCAAGTAAAGACCTTGCAAAACCCTGAATATAAAGGAATAATTTATTGTTCTTATAAACTTTTGCCATTGTGCTAAATTATTCAAAAATACATTAACTATTGAGTTATTTTTATGAGTGAGATTAAACGTTAAACTTTTGGTTTTTGAATTTTGGTAAATCCACAGAAGTGGAATACAGTAACTTTAAGTAAATTTGCAGCAAATTTTAATATAAATGAACAGAGTAAGAGTGCGTTTTGCGCCTAGTCCTACCGGACCGCTGCACTTGGGAGGCATGAGAACAGCTTTGTATGATTATCTCTTTGCTAAAAATCAGAATGGAGATTTTATCCTGAGAATTGAAGATACGGATACTGCAAGATATGTGGAGGGTGCTGAAGAATACATCATGGAAGCTCTTGAATGGGCAGGAATTACTCCCGATGAAAGTCCCGTACATGGAGGCAATTACGGACCCTATAGACAAAGTGAACGGCGTGATATTTATGATCAGTATACCGCGGAAATACTTAAAACGGATTTCGCCTATATCGCATTTGATACTCCTGAAGAACTGGACGCAATACGTGCAGAGTTCGAATCACGGGGAGAGGTTTTCTCTTATAATTATATCACAAGAAATTCTTTGAGAAACAGCTTGTCTCTTTCTGAAAAAGAGGTTCAAAAGCTTATTAATCAGCAAACGCCTTATGTAGTCAGGTTTAAAATGCCCGTAGACAGAACCTTATATTTGGAAGATATTATTCGTGGAAAATTCTCCGTGAATACCAATACGTTGGATGATAAAGTTCTGGTGAAAAACGACGGAATGCCGACCTATCATTTTGCCAATATCATTGATGATTACGAAATGAAGATCAGCCATGTTATTCGCGGCGAAGAGTGGCTTCCTTCCTTGGGTTTGCACGTCTTGCTGTATGAAGCAATGGGATGGAAAGCTCCGGAATTTGCTCATTTATCACTTATTTTAAAACCAGAAGGGAAAGGAAAACTCAGCAAACGTGACGGAGCAAAATTTGGTTTTCCGGTTTTTCCGCTCGATTTTCATGATAAAGCCTCAGGCGAAATTTATCCAGGATACCGCGAACAGGGCTACCTACCTGAAGCATTTGTAAATTTTCTTGCACTATTAGGATGGTCTCCGGCCGACGATAAAGAAATCCTGAGTTTGAATGAAATGGTCCAGGAGTTTGATTTGTACAAACTTCACAAAGCGGGAGCGCGTTTCAGTAAAGAAAAAGCAGAATGGTTCAACCATCAGTATCTTCAGAAAAAAACAGATGAAGAAGTGTTGGAATTGCTGATGAATATTGATCATGTTAAAAATGCTACTCTTTCCGTAGAAAACATTCTGAAAGTGATTTCTATAATGAAAGAAAGAGCAACCTTCGCAAAAGATATTTATGAAGAGGGAAAATTCTTTTTCCAAAGTCCTGCATCTTATGATGACAAAGCAGTTGCAAAAGCCTGGAACAAAGATGCTGTCGCAAATATGAAAGAATTTGCTGCAACACTTAAATCTACAGCTTTCAACCGCGAGGTATTGAAACAACACATTCAGGATTTCGCTCAAAAAAAATCTCTGGGAATGGGAAAAATCATGATGCCGCTGCGTTTAGCTTTGGTGGGTGAACTGAAAGGCCCAGATGTTCCTGACATCATGGAAATCCTTGGTTCAGAAGAAACTATCTCCAGAATACTCAGTGCGGTAAACAATATTGGATAGAGTTCTTCAATTTTTAGTAAATTTGGACAATAATTTCTCAGCAGAATGGAATATTTAGAATTTGAAAAACCGATTGAAGAACTAATGGAGCAATATCAAACCTGCTCGTTAGTAGGCGAAGACACAGGGGTAGATGTAAAACTTGCCTGTTCTCAAATCGAAGAGAAGATAATTGAATAAAAGAAAGAAATTTATGGAAATCTGACGCCTTGGCAGCGTGTTCAACTTTCCAGACACCCGGATCGTCCTTATACGCTCGACTTTATAGAAGGTATTGTAGATAAAGACAGTTTTCTAGAGCTTCATGGCGATCGTAATTTTGCTGATGATCCTGCAATGATTGGAGGACTTGCTACGATAGATGGGCACAGAGTAATGCTGATCGGAACGCAAAAGGGAAGAACTACCAAAGAAAGACAGCACAGAAGATTCGGTATGAGCAATCCGGAAGGATACAGAAAAGCGCTGAGATTGATGAAACTTGCCGAGAAATTTAGAATCCCCGTCGTTACATTAATTGATACTCCGGGAGCGTATCCTGGTTTGGAAGCGGAAGAAAGAGGACAGGGCGAGGCTATTGCGAGAAATATCTTCGAAATGACGATGCTGAAAACTCCCATTTTCTGTTATATTATAGGAGAAGGCGCCAGTGGTGGTGCACTGGGAATAGGCGTTGGGAACAAGGTGTATATGTTGGAAAATACATGGTACACAGTTATTGCTCCGGAAAGTTGTTCATCTATTCTGTGGAGAAACTGGAATCATAAAGAAGATGCAGCCAATGCGCTGAAACTCACTCCGAAAGACGCGCTGGAACATAAATTTATTGACGGGATTATTGAAGAACCGCTCGGAGGTGCGCATTACGAGCCGAAAGTGGCTTTTGATCATTTGAAACAGTCTATCGTTCAGAACATTAAAGGTTTCTCAAAATTTACGGGTAAAGAACTGGAACAGCAGAGGCAGGAGAAATTTATTGCAATGGGACAGTTTAAGGGTTAAACTATACCATTTTAAAATAAAGAAACAGCGGAGTTCAGAAGGTACTTCGCTGTTTTTATTTTAATGGTTAATTCGCCAAGGTAATGGCAATATCTTTTGTAATGTTTTTCGCTGAAGAATATTTCGCATCACATATTCCTGTAGTCAGTACATATTGGCCTTTATTCACCATGATAAAATTATTATTATTGGCAGGAACATTCAGGTTGTAATAATTGTTTTTACCGGTGAATTTCACCACCATGTTGCACTTCGATTTATTCACAATCTGAACATACGCTTCTTTTTTATTCGGCGAATCGTTGAAAAGATGATTCAAGACTTTTGCTGTTTGGTTTCCGCTTTTTGGTTCATTTTTCAATTCATTCCGCAACTTGCTTTTGGTTAACCGTTCCACTTTTGGTTTGGCTGCTGGATCTTTTGCCGGAGTTACAAGTTCTATAAGTTTTATTCTTAATGATCTCATGTTGGGATCATTCGGGTTCGACTTTATATAAGCGGCAATCAACTGAGGATTATTACTCATTTGAGCCTGCTGTGCTGTAAGTTTCTCAGCGGGAATTTGGATTGATGACTTCTTTTTTTGCCCCATTATGATCATTAGACAAAAGAAAAAAGCCAACATAAAGATCTTTTTCATATCAATAATGAAGCTAATTTAAAAAAATAATAACACTTTATCATAACGTAGAAAACTATATTTTAGTTTGTATAATAATTATTATCTTTGCATGGCGAAAAAATACTACTCAAACGAACATTTTTTAATAAAAAAACCAGATAATATGTACACACCAGTTGCTGCAGATGTAGCGAAATTAAGAAACACAACCGGAGCAGGAATGATGGACTGCAAAAAAGCACTTACAGAAGCTAAAGGGGATTTTGACAAAGCGATAGAAATCCTTAGAAAAAAAGGACAGAAAGTTGCGGCTAACAGAGCTGACAGAGAATCTACGGAAGGTGCTGTAATTGCAAAAGTGAATGATGACAAAACAAGAGGTGTTATTATTGCGCTGAATTGTGAGACTGATTTTGTTGCAAAAAATGAAGATTTCGTTAAATTGGCTCACGATCTTGCGGAACTGGCGTTGGGAAAAACAAAAGAAGAATTCTTAGCTGCAGATTATAAGGGAATCACCGTTGCAGACAAACTGACCGAGCAAACAGGAGTTATCGGAGAAAAAATCGAAGTAGGTTCTTTCGAAACAATTGAAGGTCCTTATTTGGGAGCTTATATCCATGCAGGGAATAAAATTGCAGCCATTACTTCGCTTTCCGCTGATGTTTCAGGAGCTGAGGAAGTTGCTAAGTCCGTATCCATGCAGGTTGCAGCTATGAACCCTATTGCTTTGGATGAAACTAAAGTTTCTGAAGAAACCATCAATAAAGAGTTGGATATCGAAAGAGAACTTTTGGTAAAAGAAGGTAAACCTGCGAATATTATTGAAAACATCCTGAAAGGCAAAATGCAGCGTTTCTATAAAGATAACACTTTGGTGCATCAGGCGTTCATCAAAGACGGAAATATTTCCGTTGCTGATTATGTAAAGTCAATTAGTGACGATCTTAAAGTGGTTGGTTTTGTAAGAGTAAGTCTTACGTAATTTCATCCTGAATAAATAAAAAAATCCCGCTTTGAATAACTTAGCGGGATTTTTATTTCTTTGTTTAAAGCGTTGAATTATCTTTTAATTCGGAACTTAATATAGGTAATGGTTTTCCCTTTAGATGAAAAAAGTTCTTCGTAATAGGTTTTAATTTCTCTCAGCAAAGGTGTTTGAGGATCATATTCCGGAGCTCCATAGATGTCGTGATGTGCAGAAATAATTTCATGTCCCAGGCCCTGCAGTAGCCCAAGTGTATATCCATGTAGAAACTCTGAATCCGTTTTTAAATGGATAATACCGTCAGATTTCAGGATATTTCTATAGCGTTCCAGAAAATCGGGATGAGTCATGCGGTGTTTGGTGCGTCGGTATTTTATTTGCGGATCAGGAAAAGTTATCCAGATTTCATCTACTTCATTAGGATCAAAAAAATTATCAATCAGTTCAATCTGTGTTCTTAGAAAGCAAACATTTTTAAGGTTATTTTCATCAGCTTCTTTAGCTCCAAACCAGAATCTGGCTCCTTTAATATCAACCCCAATAAAATTTTTTTCAGGAAAAGCCTTTGCTAATCCCACGGAATATTCTCCTTTGCCGCATCCTAATTCCAGTATAACGGGATTTTCGTTTTTAAAGATATCAGATCGCCATTTTCCTTTCAAATAATATCCGTTAACAGCTTCTTCCCGAGTGGGCTGTATCACGTTTGTAAGGAGTTTGTTTTCAGCAAATCTCGCCAGTTTATTCTTCTTCCCCATTGGTAAAATTCATGCGTGCAAAGGTAATGAAACCTTGGTAAGTGATGGAAAGAAACCGTGAATTTATTGAGGAGGATTTCCAAGGGAAACCATGATGGCTTTTCCTACTGTTTTTTGGGAAGCATATTGGGCGCCACACACTAAACTTGAGAACAGATATTGGCCCTTCAAAATAACAATGGTATTCTGCCCTTTTGCTGGAACGGCAAGCCTGTACTTAGTGTGTCCGGTACCTTCTATTCTCATAATCATGTCGCAGTCAGACAGATTTTCGATAAGAACCGTAGTGGTTTTGCTGGTCGGGTCATTATCAAAAAGTGAGTTTAGAACTTGTACGGTTTTGTTTTTATGATCTTCTGCAGACGGGTTCATCAGCATATCAAATTCTGCCTGTTCCGGATTATCGTAATTCATTGCGAATGAAGAGGATTTGGCTGCAGTCGATTTGGTTGCACTACCGGAAGCAGTGGATGCGGCGGTTTTCCCGGAAAATATTGAACTTCTTTTGGTTGCGGCTTCACGCGCAGGAGATGGAGTAACGGTTTTTTTAGCAATTGTTTTTGGTGCCGGATTGGCCAGTTCACGTTGTGCCTTTGCCAACTGTTCCTGATAATAACGGATTTGTTTTTGCCGGATGATTTCGTTCATCTCGTCAAATGATATTTTTGTAGAAGGTCTTCTCTTCAGCATCGCAAGTTTTTCCTGCATATCTGCAACGCGCTGATCATCCGGATGAGCTTTTTTAATATAATCGGCCAACAGATTCATGAGTCGGGGTTTCAAAACAGACCTTCGGGGATCATCAGGATGTGCATCCCGCAGAAATGCATCCAGTTCATAAATGTTTTGGCTTTTTATAATATTATTGTAGTTTTTCATTTTCTGTTGTGCCGGAACTATTGTAAACGAAAACACTGCGAATATGAAAAAGAGATATTTATACATTCTTAATTGTTTGATATTATTAGGAATAACGGAATTTTTCAAAAAATGTTATCATTCGGTCACCACTTCCATTAGTTTTGAATTTTGCAGCCTGCGCTGATATATCGGAAGATAACGTTCGATATATAAAGCAACGACTTCATAGTTTCCGGCAGCGATCGGGGGTTTCAGGTCGTCCGAACTGTACACAAACTGAAGAAAATTGTCTATAAACTGCTTGGGTATTTTAAGTTTTATGAAATACTCATCACCGTAATATTTTCGGATATTTGAAATGGCAGCATTCATCATTTCATAGTTTTGCAGACGCTGTTTCTTTTTTCGTTCTCCGCTGATTATATCGTAAATACTTTCGATGCTGAAAGAAAGGCCGCCATCTGAAAACGATAAAAGCGGGGCCTGCTGAGGTGTGCCATCGCCTTTGGGTTCTGGCAATCCGATCTTGGTTTTCAGTTTCATTTCCTTTTCGCCGGTTTTCAGAGACAATACATCTTTCCTTAAATTTCCAGAAGGTTTAAATTTGTTAATAACCACTTCCTGTATTTCGTAATAAGCGATTTTCAGTTCTACAATATTCAACGAATTCTGAAGCATTTTTTCTGTAATTACAATATCCTTCCTGTCTGAAACAATGGATGTAAATCGCACTACATCTCCGGGTTTTGCATTTATCCTGAAAGTCCCGTTAAAATTGGTAAGGACCGTGTGGTGATCATTAAGGTTGGTAACATACACCTGATTCAAATAATATGAAGATCTGTCACGAAGAAGAATTTCACCGGAAAACACCTGAGCATTCAGAACAGATATCTGTAGAAATACAAAAAAGAGTATAACATTACGCATACGTTCGCAAAAGTAAACAGAAATTCTGTTCAGCCAAATGTTTAGATGAAAAGGTATAGTTAAAGTTAGGTTAAAGTATAGCCAGATCTATGAAAAATCATTAAATCACCTCTAGCATTCTAAAAAATTATTACCTTTAAAGCTGAAATGTAAATATTTTCACATGAAAAAAAATGTTTTAAGCTTATTTTTAATTTCCACTTTACTTCTCAACACCGGATGTAATACTATGAAGACAAATTCAGTTGTTACAAAGCCTGTAGTAAATGCTGCTCTGGCTTCTAACCCATTTATGAAAAAAAGCCCTCTGCAATATCAGGCTCCGGAGTTTGATAAAATAAAAGATGAACATTTCCGTCCTGCTTTTGAATATGGATTACAGCAGCAACTGTACGAGCTCGCTGAAATTACAGGGAATAACAATCCTGCTACTTTTGAAAATACCATTCTTGCTTTAGAGAACAGTGGTGAAGTGTTAAAAAGGGCACAAAGTGTATTTTTCAATTTTACAAGTGCCAACACCAATCCCGAGCTACAGAAACTGGAGGAAGAATTTGCCCCGAAATTCGCAGCGCAGACGGATAAAATTTATCTGAATGACCAACTGTATCAACGAGTGAAGTCTGTTAATATTGAATCACTAACAGGAGAAGACAGACGGCTTGCGGAATATTATCTTCAGAAATTTGAACTAGCCGGTGCCAGTCTTTCGGCAGAGAAAAAAGAACAGCTGAAAAAAGTAAATGAAGAACTGGCCAGCCTTTCTACACAATTCAGTAATAAGCTTCTGGAGGCCAGAAAACAGGGTGGCTTGTTGATTTCCGATGTGAAAGAATTGGAAGGATTATCTGCTGATGAAATAGCGTCGGCTGCAGCAAATGCAAAAACGGCAGGACATTCGGGAAAATATCTTTTGGCTTTGCAGAATACAACGCAGCAGCCACTTTTGCAAAGTCTGAGCAACAGAAACACAAGAGAGAAACTCTTTCATGCTTCTTGGACACGAGCGGAAAAAGGTGATGCGAACGATACAAGAAATGTTCTGGAACAACAAGCCAAATTGCGCCTGCAGAAAGCACAGTTATTAGGCAAAAAATCTTTCGCTGAATGGAAACTTCTGGATCAGATGGCACAAAAACCCGAGAAAGCCAGGGAGCTTCTCATTCAGTTGGCTCAGCCGGCCGTAGAAACGGCAAAAAGAGAAAAAAATGAGATTCAGGCTTTAATCGATCAACAAAAAGGCGGTTTTGCTTTAGCACCATGGGATTGGAATTTCTATGCAGAACAGGTGCGGAAAGCCAAGTATGATTTGGATGAAAATCAAATAAAACCATATTTTGAAGTAAACACTGTTTTGGAAAAAGGAGTGTTCTACGCAGCAGAAAAATTCTTCGGAATTACTTTTAAGAAAAGAACCGACCTGCCTGTCTATCATCCGGAGGTAATTACGTACGAAATATTCGATAACGATGGAACATCTTTAGCTATTTATTATTTGGATTTCTATACCAGAAGCAATAAAAGTGGAGGAGCTTGGATGAACAATTATGTAGATCAGTCTCACCTTTTAGGCCAGAAACCGGTGATTACCAACGTTTTTAATTATCAGAAACCTGCGCCAGGAAAACCTTCACTGATTTCTTACGACGATGTGACGACCATGTTTCATGAATTTGGGCATACTTTGCACGGTTTGTTTGCCAATCAGAAATATGTATCTCTTTCGGGAACCAATACCCCGCGCGATTTCGTTGAATTTCCGTCTCAGATTAATGAATTTTTTGCATTAGAACCTTCCGTTCTTCGAAACTATGCAATCCATTACGAAACGGGACAGCCGATGCCACAGGATCTTGTTGATAAAATTAAAAATGCTGCTTCTTTCAACCAAGGATATTCCACCACGGAGTTGGTTTCTGCCGCAATGCTGGATATGGCTTGGCATTCCATTACGGATGAAAGCCAGCTAAAGCCGACACTCGAATTTGAAAAAGAAGTTCTGGCAAAATCCGGATTTACACTCTCAGAAGTACCGCCAAGATACCATTCTCCTTATTTTGCGCATATCTGGGGTGGTGGTTATTCGGCGGGCTACTATGCTTATATGTGGAGCGATGTTCTGAATGCCGCAGCGTGGGATTATATCGTGAAAAACGGAGGAATGAGCCGTGCCAACGGAGACCGCTACAGGAAATACATTCTTTCTGTGGGTAATTCCCGGGATTTGAATCAGGCATTTAAAGACTACACGGGTAAAGATCCAGACATAAAGCCACTATTAAGAAATAAAGGATTTATAAAATAAAATTAGTTTATCAAAATTTTAAAGGTTGTTTCAGGGATGGAACAGCCTTTTTTATTGAAATATCGCATTGGATTTATTTTGAAAAATTGTCATTCCAAAACCTTAAATTTGCGAATTATACAAATTCGGATAACATGTTTTACGATCACCAACAGATAGAAAAAAAATGGCAACAGTATTGGAAAGATAATGAAACCTTCAAAGCTTACAATGATACATCCAAAAAGAAATTTTACGTTTTGGATATGTTCCCCTATCCATCTGGAGCAGGACTGCATGTGGGCCATCCGTTAGGGTATATAGCGTCAGATATTTATGCAAGATACAAACGACATCAGGGATATAATGTACTTCATCCGATTGGTTATGATTCCTTCGGCCTTCCCGCAGAACAGTATGCGATTCAGACTGGTCAGCATCCTGCTATTACCACAGAGGCGAATATTAACCGATATGAAGAACAGCTGCGCAGAATTGGCTTTTCCTTCGACTGGAGCAGAGAACTGAGGACTTCGGAACCATCTTATTATAAATGGACACAGTGGATTTTTATAGAACTATTTCATTCTTGGTACAACAAATCTACGGATAAGGCAGAACCCATTTCATCTCTGATCAGGCATTTTGAATCGCACGGAACAGAAAATTTAAATGCTCAACAAACAGAAAGTCTTAGTTTCACTGCTGAAGAATGGAATGCTGCTTCGGAAATGGATAAAGAAGATATTCTTTTGAATTATCGCATGGCATTTCGTGCTGAAACTACAGTGAACTGGTGTCCGGAATTAGGAACAGTTCTCGCTAACGATGAAGTGAAAGACGGTAAATCTGAACGTGGCGGATTTCCGGTGTATCAAAAGAAAATGATGCAGTGGAGTATGAGAATTACAGCCTATTCTGAAAGATTACTTCAGGGAGTACAACAAATTGACTGGCCACAGCCGTTGAAAGATGCACAGGAATACTGGATCGGAAAATCTCAGGGAGCAGCGGTTAAGTTTGCAACAGAAAATGAAGAAATTATTGAAGTTTTCACCACACGCCCCGATACGATCTTTGGAGCGACTTTTATCGTTCTCGCTCCTGAAAATCCTTTGGTGGAGAAACTCACGACGCAGGAACATATAGTTGAAGTACAACATTATATTGGAGAAACTTCCAAAAAAACCGAACGCGACAGAATGTCTGATGTGAAAAACGTTTCCGGAGCTTTCACTGGAAGCTACGCTTTGAATCCGTTTACACAGAAAAAAATGCCGGTTTATATTTCCGATTATGTTTTAATGGGATACGGAACCGGTGCAGTGATGGCCGTTCCGGCGCACGATGAACGCGACCATCGTTTTGCCAAAAAATTTGGACTGGAAATAGTGAATGTTATTAAAAATGAGGGGGACATTCAGGAAGAATCCTACGATTCTAAAGATTCCGTTTGTGTCAATTCTGATTTTCTGAACGGTATGGATTATACAGAAGCTAAAAACACAATTATTTCTGAAATTGAAAAGCGTGGCCTTGGTCACGGAACCACGAATTATCGACAGCGCGATGCCATTTTTTCCCGACAACGATATTGGGGCGAGCCGGTTCCCGTATATTACAAAAACGAAATGCCGTACACCCTGCCGGCATCGGCATTGCCTTTAGAACTTCCGAAAGTGGAAAAATATCTACCCACCGAAGACGGCGATCCACCTTTAGGGAATGCCAAAGAATGGTATTGGGATGAAAAAAATCAAGAAGTGGTTCCTGCACCTTCTTGTTCAGAAATGGAAAATCAGCATATTTTTCCTTTAGAATTATCAACAATGCCGGGTTGGGCAGGAAGTTCATGGTATTACCTGAGATATATGGATCCGGATAATGATGAGGTATTTGCGGATAAAAAACTTTCAGATTATTGGGGACAAGTAGATTTGTATATTGGCGGAAGTGAGCACGCTACGGGACATTTGCTCTATTCCCGTTTTTGGAATATGTTTTTGAAAGACAGGGGTTTTATTTCTCACGATGAACCGTTTAAAAAACTGATCAATCAGGGAATGATTCTGGGTATGAGTGCGTTTGTTTACAGAATAAATGGAACGAATAAATTTGTTTCAAAAAATCTCTTTCAGGAATATGATGTTCAAAAAATCCACGTGGATGTTTCTTTATTAAAAGGAGCCTCCGATGAACTGGACACTGAAGCTTTTAAAGAATGGAGAACAGAATTTACAGATGCGGAATTTATTTTGGAAGATGGGAAATATATTACTGAAAGAGAAGTGGAAAAAATGTCCAAATCCAAGTACAATGTTGTCAATCCTGATGATATTTGTGATGAATATGGTGCCGATTGTCTGCGTCTTTACGAAATGTTTCTAGGTCCGCTGGAACAGAGTAAACCTTGGAATACACAAGGGCTTTCCGGCGTTTATGGTTTCCTGAAAAAGTTTTATAATTTATATTATGAAGGTGATGAGGTTTCCATTTCTGAAGAAGAACCTGAAAAACAGGAATACAAGGTTTTGCATACTTTAATAAAAAAAGTTATTTACGATCTGGACAATTTTTCATTCAATACTTCCGTTTCATCATTTATGATTGCGGTAAATGAACTGCAAAAGCTAAAATGTAACAAAAGAAAAATTCTGGAACCGTTGGCGGTAGTTATCTCTCCGTATGCACCACATATTTGCGAAGAGCTCTGGCGTGTTCTGGGACAAAAGACTTCGATTGAATTCGCAGAATTCCCATCTTTAATTGAGGAATACCTTTTGGAGGATGAGATCGAATATCCGGTAAGTTTTAACGGGAAAATGAAGTTTAAAATAACACTTCCTGCCGATTTAGAAATTAAGGAAATTAGAGAAAAAGTGATGCAGGATGAAAAAACTGTTAAACAAATGGCCGGAAATTCGCCGAAAAAAGTGATAATCGTTCCGAAAAAAATCATTAATATTGTGATCTAATTCCAAAATAAAAAGGAAACACAATTGATGGATTCGTAGAAAAAATAATCTTTTTTCTTGAGTTTACAAGATTTTTATCGGAATTAAAAATATCCCTCAGAAAATTAAAAATAAATTGTTGATTTCTCAATATTAACACTTGTTCATAATGAGAAAAATGCAATATAAATCTTGTGGGTAAAAAATATTTGTGGTTATTTTACGGCGCGAAAATTTAAAATAATAATTATAATTTAGTTTAATATGGAAATGAATGTTTCAAACGACGAGCAAGTTGTTGCTAGAAAAACAGGTGGGCTAAATCCTACATTAATATTGCCTATTCTTCTTGCTATTGGGTATTTAATCTATTACTTTGTTTTAGGAAATCCTTCAAATTTTCGGGAGGATGCTAGACTCACCGGAATGTCAGTAGGATTTTCAGGGGTTGAAACGAAAGAATTGCATCCGGAAGGATTTATGGGTATTATTTATATGGGAGGTCCGATCGTACCGATCCTGATTACATTTATGATTATTGTAATTGTGTTCTCTATTGAGCGGGCTCTTATGCTTAACAGAGCTCAGGGACAAGGAAACTTGGATCAGTTTGTTCTATCAATCAGAAGACTTCTTAATGAAAATAAAATTGATGAAGCTATTGAAGAGTGCGACAGACAGAGAGGTACAGTAGGAAATGTCATCAAAGAAGGATTAGTGTCTTACAAAGCTCTGGCTCATGATACCACAATGAACAAAGAACAAAAAATGGCAGCGCTTAACAAAGCGATCGAAGAGGCAACTACACTGGAAATGCCAATGTTGGAGAAAAATATGATGATTCTCTCTACACTTGGTACGGTAGCAACGCTTGTAGCACTATTGGGTACGGTAATCGGGATGATTAAAGCTTTTAACGCTTTAGGTTCCGGAGGAGGTACTCCAGACTCTGCAGCACTTTCTATTGGTATTTCTGAAGCTTTGATTAATACCGCTCTAGGTATTGGTACTTCAGCTGTAGCGATTATCTTTTATAACTATTTTACCTCTAAGATCGACAGCATGACCTTCAAAATTGATGAGATTGCCATGTCTATTCAGCAGTCTTTTGCAGAACACCATTAATTGGTGAGGACACAATTTTATGGAAACGTGTCCGTTAAAATTAGTAGTTAAAATAATAATAAACAGATAATGGCGAGAGTTAAACCTAAACGACATAATATACGTGTAGATATGACAGCGATGACCGACGTGTCTTTCCTTCTGCTCACGTTTTTTATCCTCACCGCCCAGTTTGCAAAACCGGATGTGGAGAATATTACGACGCCATCTTCAATTTCTGAAAAGCTGCTTCCCGATGGGAGCTTGATGACGATCCTGAGTACAACAGACGGTAGATTCTATTTCACGCCCGTAGAAAATGGAACTGAGAGAATACAGCTTTTAGATAATATGGCAAAGAAATACGGAACCACGTTCTCCGATGAGGAAAAAGCTGCATTCACAAGAGTGACTGCTGTGGGAGTGCCGATGAATCAGCTGAAAGGCTTTTTGAATCTATCAGAAGAAGATCAGGAAAATTTCAAAGCTCCAGGTGTTCCGATGGAAGAAAACAACAAAGAATTAATCGACTGGGTTGAGCAAAGTTTGGCGGTAAATCCCGATTATAAAATGGCAATAAAAGGAGATACTGATACCAAATACGACAGGGTGAAAGGTCTTTTCGAAGGATTGAGAGATATCGATTTCCTTAAATTTTGGTTAATTACAAATCAGGAAGTAGGTCCTACTAACTAATAAGAAAATGGCAGATATACAAGTTAACGATAGTAGCGGAAAAGGTAAAAAGGTTCGCTCCAAAAAGCAACCTCCTCATGTGGACCTTACTCCCATGGTGGATTTGGCCTTTCTTTTGATTACATTTTTTATGTTGGTTACCACTTTCAACAAACCAAATGTGATGGACCTGGGATTGCCTGCAAAACCAAAAGAGCCTTCAGAAGAACCAAGGACCGAAA
>JAEYOX010000005.1 GCA_023411265.1 Bacteroidota bacterium
AGAATCGGACTCCTGTTAATGCTCACAGCCGCAGTCGGCCTATGGTCTTCCTGCAAGGATCGGGACGAAGATCCCAATGAAAGTGTTTCCCTTGTTTTCAGGGTGGACGGATCACCTGGTGTACAGCTGAAAGCAGTGGTAACTCAAATTGGAACCGTTCAGGGATCGGTGTACGAGTTTAAACCGCCCGGTAACAATTGGAGCAGCGAAGCTCACATCATTGATACTTCAGTAGGTGCCGTGAATTTGTCCATGACCGGACAGGGAATAGATACAGATTCCAGAGCGGTATTAAGCATTTGGATCAATGGTGAAAAGAAAACATCCGATACTGTGAAAGGTATCAATCTGATGGGAAAATCTACGGTGAGTTTCCTCAAATAAACAGAGTAGTTTCATCGTGACATTATGAAAAACAAAATCCTGAGCAAACGGTCAACTCCGGCCTCAGGATTTTTGTTTGATGATATTATACGAAAGCCCACGAATGCTTTTAATTGATGCGTGAATTTTCACACTCACTTTTCAGAAGACGTTATACAGTTTTAATAATAAAATAATTCTTTTTCCCCTTCTGAAGCAGGAGAAACTTGCCGTCAATCAGATCAGTAGCATTCGCAGTAAAATCTGCTGTAACTTTTACTTTATTCACGGAAATAGCTTGTCCTTTAAGTTCCCTCTGAGCTTCGCTTTTAGACTTCAGAAAACCGCTTTTCTCGCTCAGTAGCTCAACAATCGGGGTTCCGACAACTTCTGTTACAGGTATTTCTTTCTGGGGAACGCCAGCAAAGATTTCCAGAAAAAGCGTTTCTTCAAGTTGGATCAGATCTTGAGCAGTGGTTTTCCCGAACAGAATTTCTGAGGCTTTCAGAGCTTTCTCATATTCGTCCCGGCTATGAACCCATACTGTAACTTCCTCAGCCAGTTTTTTCTGGAGTTTTCGCTCATGTGGAGCAGCCTGGTGATCTGAAATCAGTTGTTCGATTTCCTTTTTTCCAAGAAAAGTATAATATTTGACGAAGCGCTCGGCATCCGCATCGGTAGCATTCAGCCAGAACTGATAGAAACGGTAAGGAGAAGTTTTTTTTGGATCGAGCCAGTAATTTTCTCCGCTTTCTGATTTACCGAATTTCGATCCGTCAGCTTTGGTAATTAGCGGAACCGTCAGTGCAAAAGCTTCACCTTGTACTTTCCTGCGAATCAGTTCTGCACCGGTAGTGATATTTCCCCACTGGTCGGTACCGCCCATCTGAAGTTTTACATTCTTCTCGCGGTACAGATGCAGAAAATCATAACCTTGAAGCAATTGATAGGTAAATTCGGTAAAACTCATGCCGTCGTATCCATCTTCACCGGTAAGACGTTTGCGTACTGATTCCTTTGCCAGCATATAGTTTACCGTGGTATTTTTACCAATTTCGCGGATAAAATCCAAGAAACTGATTTTTTTCATCCAGTCGTAGTTATTCACCAGTTCAGCACTGTTGGCTTCGGTTCCGTCAAAATTCAGAAATCGGGAAAGCTGCTTCGAAATACAGTTCACATAATGATTGAGCGTATCTTCATCTAATACGTTGCGTTCTGTCGATTTACCGGATGGATCTCCTATCATGCCGGTGGCACCGCCCACCAATGCAATGGGCTTGTGTCCGTGCTGCTGAAAATGAGCCAGAATCTTGATCTGAATCAAACTACCAATATGCAGAGAATCGGCAGTAGGATCAAACCCAATATAAGCGGTGGTCATTTCTTTATTCAATTGTTCTTCCGTACCGGGCATCATGTCGGCAAAGAGACCACGCCATTGTAGTTCTTCGATGAATGGGTTCATGCTGAAATATTTTCCGCAAAGATAAGGATTCTCTCTCCGTGTTAAAAATGGAAGTTGAAAACTCAGGCTTGTTCCGAAAGTTTTTCTTTCTCCAATCGGCGATATGTCCGTTGGCTAAGTCCAATACTTAACTCAAATAGGAGCAGAAGCGGAATAGCGGCAATCATCATGCTTACCACATCGGCTGGAGTAATGACGGCAGCGATTACCATGATCAGAACTATAGCATGCCGGCGGTAGGTTTTCAGAAACTGTGGAGTCAGAATACCGATAGTGGTCAGGAAATAAACAATGACGGGAAACAGAAACACAACGCCCATCCCCAGTACAATCTGGAAAAACAGCGCTGTATAGTCGGAAAGGTCATACAGCGGCTGAATAATATCCGAGATTTTAAAAAGAACAGCGAAGTTGATGGCAAAAGGAAGAATGAGGTAATATCCTACCAAAATACCTATGAGGAAAAGCAGCCAGACGGAATTGATCAGGACAATGGAATTTTTCTTTTCCCGCGGATGTAAAGCAGGCGATACGAAACGCCAGAGTTCCCATACAATATAAGGAAACGCCAAAACGATGCCTCCTAAAAATGAGACTGACATCATCACATTGAATTGTTGATACAACTTCTGAACGCGAACCGGGAAATCCTCAGGCAGTTCGATGGCATTAGCACCTGTGAATTGTTGCGAAAGGCTGTTGATCACTCGAAAAGTCAGGAAATCATTTCGCACAGGACCGAAGAAAATATGGTCAATAATCCAATTAATATTAAATCCTACAACCAGTCCGCCTGCAATAATGGCAATAATACACCGAATCAGATGCCCTCTCAGTTCCCCGATGTGTCCCATGAAGGACATGTCTTTTTCTACGCTCACAGAAATTTAGTTTGAAGTTGCGAAATTACAGAAAAAATACGGTTTTGCCGATAATACAAATGCCTGTCTGGTCCTAACTAAGATCAGTTCCAACTGAAATAGAAAGTATTTGTTTTGTATATGAATGAAGAATGTTCAAACTGGCAACTATTATCAAGACTATCTCGCTGAACTAATAAAAATTGTAATGCAATGGTTCGAAATAAGGCAAACAATGACACCCTCAACAAAAATTTCATTATCTTTAACTTATGATACATTATAACATCAACCGGATCAATATCCGGGTGTATGCTTGCGTCATTCGTCATGGGCAGGTTTTAGCTTTGCATGAAGAATATGCCGGCGAGCAACTTCTGAAGCTTCCTGGTGGCGGACTGGAATACGGGGAAGGCGTCCTGGATTGCTTGCACCGCGAGTTCGAGGAAGAGTTGAATGCTAAAATTTACAATATTTCGCATCTTTACACTCAGGAAGAATTTGTTGTTTCCCGTTTCAAAGATCACGAGCAACTTCTTACGATATATTATACCGCTGAACTTGAGGATGAAAACGAATTGCTGATTCTAGATCCCTGCATTGAAAGTATTGAGTGGATTGATTTGCAGACCCCAGCCAATCCTTTTCCGTTACCGGTGGATCAAATTGCATTTGAGAAATTAAAAGAACAGTTCCGTTAGAGTTTTATTTTTTTATTTTGAAGTTTTCAGCTCCCGGATAAGGCTGAAGGTATCCGAAATTCCAGTTGGTTTGCAATAACGATTCCACAAAAAGATCTGATCTGTTTTTATGAGGATCGTAAGGTTCTTTAATATCAACATCCGCAATATTCCCTTTTACATTCCACCAAAAAGCACTCCAGCCACCACGGAGTTCTTTAATAATTTCATATACGGTTTTTCCGGTAGCTCTATTCATTAGTTTTGCGAACACTCTTCCTTCGCTGGTGGTAAGATCCCGAAGTTGCTCTTCATATTGCGCAGCCAGATCCTGTTGTCGTTGTTTGATGTATTTCCTCTGATTGTTTTTATCCAGATTCTTTAAATCTTCCTGTATATTGGTGTATTGCTGTAATGCAGTGAGAAACAAGGGGTAAACACGGTTGAGTTTCTTATTGAGAAAATAGTAATAATTTCTGTCCAGTTGGTTATTGAATCTCGGATTTTTCATCAGTACTAACTCATCCATTACTACTACGGATTCGCCGTTAATTTCATATATTTTAGCCTTTTGGCGCTCGTCATAATAATATTTCTGTCCGAATTCATCTGTCCTCAAAAATTCTTTAGGATATTGACTCAACGATCTAACCAGTACAGTATCTTGGGCTTTCAGAATACCGCTACCTAACAGCATTACAATCAAACCTATTTGGTATATTTTCATTATTTTTACCGTCATTATCTCTTATTAAACCAAAAAGCATTCCTTTTCAATGAAATTTACTACAAAATCTATAAAGTTTTTAGAAAATTATATAAACACTTCATCGCCAACCGGTTATGAACACAGTGGCCAAAAGTTATGGATGGAATACATCCGTCCGTATGTTGATACTATGGAAGTAGATCATTACGGAACATGCTATGGCATCATTAATCCTGAAGCAAAATTTAAAGTAGTTATAGAAGCGCATGCCGACGAAATTTCCTGGTATGTTAATTATATTACGGACGAAGGTATGATTTATGTGATTCGAAATGGTGGTTCAGACCAAATGATTGCGCCTTCCAAAATAGTCAATATTCACGGTGAAAAAGGAATAGTAAAAGGGGTTTTCGGATGGCCGGCGATTCATACAAGAGGAACTGATTCCAAAGCACCTATTCCTAAAATTGAAAATATTTTTATCGATTGTGGTGCTTCTTCAAAAAAAGAAGTGGAAGACCTAGGAATTTTTGTCGGTTGCATGATAACTTATCCCGACACTTTTTTTGAACTCAACCAAAAATATTTTGTAGGCCGAGCTTTGGATAATAGAATAGGCGGATTTATGATTGCCGAAGTGGCCAGA
Organism: Bacteroidota bacterium; assembly: GCA_023411265.1. Classification (GTDB taxonomy): domain Bacteria; phylum Bacteroidota; class Bacteroidia; order Flavobacteriales; family Weeksellaceae; genus Chryseobacterium_A. Next base: position 4,727 of record JAEYOX010000005.1, read on the forward strand.
CTTTTAAAAGAAAATAAAAGAAAACTTCCTTTCGGCCTATATATTACAAATTCTGTGCAGGAAGAAGTGGGCTTGTATGGGGCTAAGATGATTGCAGAAACTATAAAACCCAACATCGCAATTGTGACGGATGTTACTCACGATACCACAACGCCGATGATCGAAAAGAAAAAAGAAGGAGAACAACACTGTGGCAGAGGACCGGTGATTTTCTATGCTCCTAGTGTTCATCATAACGTCCGAGAACTGATTGTTGAAACAGCGAAGGAAAAAGGAATTCCCATTCAAAGGGCTGCGGCCAGCCGAAGTACCGGGACAGATACTGATGCTTTCGCCCATTCCAACGGCGGCGTTCCCAGCGCCCTCATTTCTTTGCCACTTAGGTATATGCACACCACGGTAGAAATGGTTTCCAAAGAAGATGTAGGAAATGTCATTCAACTGATATACGAAACCCTGCTGAAGATCTCTCCTGAAATGAATTTAAAATATCATTATATCTGACTTTAAAGTAAAAATATTTGTTCATGAAAACAAAACTTATCGCGCCTTCCCTTCTGTCTGCTGATTTTGGCCATCTTTCCCGAGACATTGAAATGATCAACCGAAGCCAGGCAGACTGGTTTCATATAGATGTGATGGATGGAAGGTTCGTACCTAATATTTCATTTGGATTTCCCGTGATGAATACGGTACGTCAACATGCCAAAAAGTTTGTAGATGTCCATCTAATGATTGTAGAACCGGAACGCTATGTGGAAGAGTTCATTCAACACGGGGCCGATCTCGTTTCGGTACATTATGAAGCCTGTACTCATCTGCACAGAACAGTGAAACTCATTCAGGAAAAAGGAGCCAAAGCCGGAGTAGTACTGAATCCGGCAACTCCCGTTCTCATGCTGGAAGATATTATTTCGGAAATTGATTTGGTATTGCTCATGAGTGTGAATCCGGGATTTGGCGGACAAAAATTTATTGAAAATACCTACCGTAAAATTGCCGAAACTAAGGATTTGATTATAAGTAACAATTCCACCGCACTGATCGAAATAGACGGTGGGGTGAATCTTGAGAATGCATCGCGATTATTTGATTCTGGGGCTGATGTTCTGGTTGCAGGAAACGCCGTTTTCAGCAGTGAAGATCCTGAGCGTACTATTGAACTATTAAAACTTTAGCAAAAAAGCTACTCCCCTTCATCTGAAATTGCTATTTTTATTTCTCTAAAACCTTTTTATGCTTAAGAATATATTTGAGTTTTCCCCTTTTTTCCGAGTGGTACTTCTCCCGCTTCTGGTTGGAATTATTGTCGGATATGGTTGTTACAATTATTTTGAGGACGGACCAATAGGAAATATTCTTTTCGCAGGATGTACTGTTTTGGGGTTACTTACCGGAATTTTTCGGGCAATGCGGATTTCGCAGAAGAAGGACGATAAATAGAAAAGAAAATACCCGGCACATTTGGCCGGGTTTTTCTTTTTCCATCGAATGGGATATTAGAACATCTCTCTGCCTGAGAAGTGAAATCGTGCCTCGATCGATGCATTTTCATCCGAATCAGAACCGTGCACTGCATTTTCTCCTACACTTCTTGCAAACATTTTTCTGATGGTACCCTCCTCTGCTTCCGCCGGATTTGTTGCTCCAATCAAAGTTCTGAAATCCGCCACTGCATTTTCTTTTTCCAATACCGCGGCAACAATAGGCCCGGAACTCATAAAAGATACGAGCTCTCCGTAGAAAGGTCTTTCGGTGTGTACTTCATAAAACCTTTTGGCATCGTCCTCCGTCAACTGTGTTAATTTCATGGCCCGAATCCTGAAACCTGCTTCTGAAATCTTGTTGAGAATAGCTCCAATGTGTCCGTCTGCCACTGCATCCGGCTTAATCATCGTAAAAGTGATATTATTTGACATAAATTATTTTTAATCGTGTGCGAAAATACAAAAACTTTCGTACATTTGCCCCGAAAATTCTAACAAAGAGTGTTAGCGTAATTCTTGGCACAGTATTTGTATCTTTAGTTACGATTCTCATGTTTAATTTGAGTTTTCATGGTTATTAGTTTTTACCCAGCTTCGGCTGGGTTTTTTATGTCTTCTATCAAAAAATACCGCCCCATGATAGCGCGGTATTCTAATATAAATTTCAGTGTATTATATTAATTGGCTACATCACTAATGAACTTTATACGCAGCATCCGCAGTTCTTCATCGCTCAGTTCGTCACCAAATTCAGATGTAAGTAATTTCATGCTATCACTATCACTTTCATGCATAAACTCCATGAAATCTTCCACAATATCCTCGTCAAAATGTTCTTCAATATAATAGTTAATGTTCAGCTTTGTACCCTGATACACAATGGCTTCCATTTCTTTCAATAATTCGGTCATGGTAAGATTTTTGGCTCTTGCGATATCTTCCAATTCAATCTTCTTATCAGTGCTTTGAATGATAAATACTTTGTGTGAAGATTTATTTGCCACTTGTTTCATCACCATATCATGGGTGCGCTGGATATCGTTTTCCTCAACATATTTTGCAATATACTCAGTAAACTCTTTCCCAAATTTCCGTGCTTTTCCTTCTCCTACTCCATAAATCTTTGCCATTTCTTCGATAGTTGTGGGATACTGGACGGTCATATCCTCCAGGCTAGGATCCATGAAAACAGCAAAAGAAGGCACGCCCAGTTTTTTCCCGACTTTCCGAGTTAGTTCTTTCAGATGTTTGAAGAGTATTTCATCCATCCCTCCTGTACCTTTGGACTCGTTTTTTCCCAACAACGTTTTCATGAGCTCCAAATCATACTCGCGGTCTTCGGCAATACGAAACGGTTCATTATAGATGCCATTAATAAGTTGATGCCCCTTTTCAGAAATTTTTAGAATTCCATAGGTTTCAATATCCTTGGTCAGAAATTCCTGTACTGTAGCTTGGCGGATAATAGATTTCCAGTAATTATCGGTTTTACCCTTACCTATACCGAAAAATTCGGTGGTTTCAAGTCTATAAGATTTCGTGACTGAATTTTCTTTCCCGGCCAACAAACTGATGAGGTCTTTTGTTTTAAATTTCTCACCTAGAGTTTTGACCATCTTCATTACCAATTTTAAATCTTCTGTAACATCTATCAGCGCAGGTGGATTGAGGGCGTTATCATCCATTTGAGCTCCATCCCCATTCACAGGATCGAAAGATTCACCAAAATAATATAGCAGATACTGCCTTCTGCTCATGGAGGTTTCCGCATAACCTACTACTTCATTTAGCAGCTGAAGACCTATTTCCCGCTCGGAAACCGGCTTTTGCGCCAAAAACTTCTCTAGTTTTTCAATATCTCTCGGATCGTAAAATGCCAGACAATATCCTTCTCCACCATCGCGTCCTGCACGACCTGTTTCCTGATAGTAGCTTTCCAAGGATTTAGGAAAATCATAATGTATTACAAAACGGACATCAGGCTTATCGATCCCCATTCCGAAAGCAATGGTTGCTACTATAATATCGCACTCTTCCATCAGGAATTTATCCTGATTGGCGACTCTTGTTTTTTGATCCAGACCGGCATGATACGGTAGAGCATCAATACCGTTCACCTGCAGCAACTGGGCAAATTCTTCCACCTTTCTCCTGCTGAGACAGTAGATAATACCCGATTTCCCCTTTCTTTCATTAATGAAACGAACGATTTCGCGGTCAATATTTATCTTCGGACGCACTTCATAAAAAAGGTTAGGTCGGTTGAAAGACGATTTGAAGACTTCAGCATTGTTCATACCGAGGGTTTTCTGGATATCGTCCTGCACTTTTGGTGTTGCTGTTGCGGTAAGAGCAATAACCGGTACATTGGCTATTTTATCGATAATCAATTTCAGGTTTCGATATTCCGGACGAAAATCATGTCCCCATTCTGAAATACAGTGTGCCTCATCTATAGCGACAAAAGAGATTTTTACCTCCTTAAAAAAATCGACGTACTCTTCTTTAATCAGTGATTCCGGAGCCACATATAGAAGTTTTGTTTTTCCGCTTCTAATATCACTAAATACCTGATTCGTCTGGGTTTTATTGAGTGAAGAATTTAGTACGTGAGCCACACCAGTATCTGCGGAAAGGCTGTTCACGGCATCCACCTGATTTTTCATTAAAGCAATAAGAGGGGAAACGACAATCGCCGTTCCGTCGGAAATAAGGGCTGGAAGTTGGTAACACAAGGATTTACCTCCGCCTGTAGGCATCAGCACAAATACATCATTTCCTGCAAGCAGGGTTTCAATGATTTCTTTCTGCTGTCCTTTGAATGTTGTAAAACCGAAATATTTCTTTAATTCCTTCGATAAATCGGTGTTTTTGTTCATCATTTATAAAATCATCTAATTAAGTTTGCTACATTTGCAGCACATCCAAAAATAACAAATAATTTGTTACCAGTCAATTTTAATTCTTTTAATTCTTAAAATCTACCCCATTGAAACAGGCAGCGCTCTTACAACTGGCAAAAAGATCACTGGAAACAGAAATTTCCGAATTAGAACATCTAAAAAATAGGCTTGACGGAAGCTTTATAGAGGCGGTGAACCTTATCAACGCTGCTAAGGGCAAACTTATTGTTGTAGGCATCGGTAAATCTGCACATATTGGCAACAAAATAGTGGCTACCCTGAACTCTACCGGTACACCGGCGCAATTTCTGCACGCTGCGGAAGCGATTCATGGAGACCTAGGTGTTATTCAAAAACAGGATGTGGTGCTGTGTATTTCCAATTCAGGCAACTCTCCGGAAATTGTTACTTTGGTGCCTTATTTGAAATCTTATGCTACCGCACTCATTGGGATGACCGGCAACTTGGAGAGCAAGCTGGCAACAAATTGCGATGTAGTGCTGGACACGCATGTAAAGCAGGAAGCCTGCCCTATTTCGCTGGCACCTACAAGTTCTACCACAGTACAGTTGGCTCTGGGTGATGCTTTGGCCATCTGTCTTATGGAAATCAATCAGTTCCGCGACCGGGATTTCGCGCGATTTCATCCCGGCGGAAGTCTGGGTAAAAACCTTACGGCGAGGGTTGCACAATTTTTATCTACTCAAAAACCTGAAGTTTCAGAAAATTCTTCTATTAAGGAAGTGATTATTTCGGTGAGCAGTTCAAAGCACGGCGTGACAGTGGTCACAGATGAAGATCAGATCAAGGGTGTGATAACCGATGGTGATATCAGAAGAATGTTGATGGACCATGATGATCTCTCGGGTATTACAGCTGGCGATATTATGAGCAAAAATCCCAAAAGTATTGAACAGGAAGCTCTGGCAAAAGATGCGATGCGGATTTTAAAAGAAAAAAATATCGGACAACTGATTGTTACTCATCAAGGGCAGTACACCGGAATCATAGATCTACACCGACTTTTGGATGAAGGAATCAGCTAGCGGAATATATTAGGTCGCATGACTTAAAAAATGATCAACTGGGAGGAAAATCTTTTGTTTTTCAAATAATTGTATTTTCACAAAGAAATAAGTTTCTGATTGATCTACGAATAAAAAATTATTTTTTCGTAAAAGAATCCATTGCGATTACTTCTCTCCCGATGCAAAAACGCTATTCAGCAACCAAGTGATGAATGACAGGGCTATACTAAAGATAAACGCCCACCAAAATCCGTCAATTTGCATGCCGTCAACAAAAAACTCAGCCATCAGAATGACAATGGTATTGATCACCAAGGCGAAAAACCCAAGTGTAAGAATAGTGAAAGGTAGTCCTAACAGTTGGAGTATCGGTTTTACAATGATATTCAAAATGCCCAAAACTATGGCAAAAATAATTGCGGTAGAAAAACTATCGAAATGAACACCGTTTAAAAATTTGGTAAGCCCGAATGCTACAATAGCGGTGATTAGTAATCTTACAATAATTCCCATAAATTGTTTTTTCAGAAATTAAAGATAAGAAGAATAGAAATATCCACAAAATGAAATGAAGCCCGTTAAAATAACACTTGGGATAAAGCATTATTCAATTAGGGCTTCAGCTAAGTTTTCATGGTTGTGTTTTATGCAAAATTATATTTAATCAATCCTTCTCACAATAGCTAGATGTAGTCATTTTTCTTATTCTTATAAAACGAGCATTCTTAATGGGTGTGATATCCCAACGCTGGTATTACCCTGAAGAAAATTACGTACATTTGTATGATGGAAGAAATGGTAGTATTAGTCTCTAAAAACGATGAGGTTTTAGGGCAAATGGAAAAGATGGCCGCCCATGAAAACGGCATCTTACACCGTGCATTTTCGGTTTTTTTATTTAATGAAAAAGGGGAAATACTGCTTCAGAAGCGCGCCGCCCGGAAGTACCATTCGCCTGGTAAGTGGACCAATGCTGTATGTTCCCATCCCCGAATCAACGAGACTTATCTGGAAGGGGCACAACGCCGCATGATGGAAGAAATGGGTATAGAAGCGGAATTAGAAGAAAAATTTCACTTCATTTACAAAGCTGAAGTCGGCAACGGACTTTATGAACATGAGCTGGACCGTGTATTCACCGGTATTTATAACGGCCCATTTGAGCTGAATCCTGACGAAGTAGAAGCTGTACGTTACATTTCCATGCGAAATCTGGAACTGGAAATGAAAGCCAATCCTGACCATTTCACCGAATGGTTTAAAATTATTCTGAAGGAATATCAGCACCATTTATAATCTTTTAAAACTAACAAATTCTATAATAATGAAAAGAACACCCTTATTCAACAATCATGTATCCCTAGGAGCGAAAATGGTTCCTTTTGCAGGATTCGAAATGCCGGTACAATATTCAGGACTTACTGAAGAACATTTTGTAGTGCGTGAAAAAGCCGGACTTTTCGATGTTTCTCATATGGGACAGTTTTTTATTGAAGGTCCGGGTGCCAAAGACCTGCTGCAATATGTAACTACCAATAATGCAGACGCACTGAAAGACGGCAAAGCGCAATACACCTGTCTTACCAACGAAAAGGGTGGCATTGTGGACGATTTGATCGTGTATAAAATGGCTGATGATAAATATTTTGTTGTAGTGAACGCTTCGAATATTGAAAAAGACTGGAATCACATCAGCAGCCACAATACATTTGGAGCTTCCATGACCAACGCTTCTGACGATATGTCTCTTCTCGCCATTCAGGGCCCGAAAGCGACAGAAATTCTTCAAAAATTAACTGCCATTCAGCTTCAGGATCTTCCGTATTACCATTTTACCATCGGTGAAGTTGCCGGTGTTCAGGAGGTTATTATTTCCAATACAGGATATACAGGTTCCGGAGGTTTTGAAATCTATTTTAAAAATGAAGACGCTGAAAAACTATGGAATGCACTGATGGAAGCAGGTGAAGAATTCGGGATGCTGCCTTGCGGACTCGGGGCCCGAGATACGCTGAGGCTGGAAAAAGGTTTTTGCCTGTACGGAAACGACTTGGATGACACCACTACTCCGCTGGAAGCCGGATTGGGTTGGATCACGAAGTTTGATAAGGATTTTGTCGCCAAAGATATTTTAGAAAAACAAAAAGCTGAAGGTGTGACGAAAAAGCTGGCAGGCTTTCAAATGCAGGAAAAGGCCATTCCGAGAAATGGCTACCCTGTAGTAGATGGTGAAGGAAAAACTATCGGGAAAGTAACCTCGGGCACAATGTCACCCATGAAGAAAACCGGAATCGGACTGGCCTATCTAGACACTGACTTCACTAAAGTTGGAACAGATATTTTCATCCAGATCCGAAATAAAAATATTCCCGCAAAGGTGGTGAAGCTGCCTTTCGTATAAGTACATTTAAAACCCACACAAGAAAAAATCAGGCTGAATTCGCATTCGGCCTGATTTTTTTAGTTACATGAAATTGAACATTATTTCACTTCAATTCTTTTCACATTTTGAACGGTAACTTCTCTTTTTGGAATAGAAACTTTGAGGATTCCATCGGTATAAGAAGCTTCTACATTTTCAGTATTTACAGATTCTGGAAGAGTAAAAGAACGGCTGAAAGAACTGTAATTGTATTCTCGTCTGGTAAAAGTACCATTCTCATCTTTCTCTTCAGTTTCGGATTTGCTTTCACTTGAAATGGTAAGCACATTACGGTTGATATCAATATTAAAATCTTCTTTCTTCATCCCTGGTGCTGCCACCAAAATCTGGAAACTTCCGTCTTCTTCTTTCACATTCACTGCTGGACTTGTGAATCCCGAGTCTAAGATTCCTCTTCTAAAATCAAAAATGTCTCTGTTGAAAAAATCGTCAAACAAACTGTTTCTTCGCATTAATTGATTCATAATTTTTGAATTTTATAAGGTTAAACATTATTTTCAGCATAATATGTACAAACAGGATGCCTATGAAATTTTCATGACAAATTTTCCGACATTACTGGAATGCAACACAATATGTCTTATTTAAAGGTATTACTGCCAACACGGAACAAAAAAGAAATCTAATTGTTGTACACCGCCAGAACTAGTAGGAATCATCATTCTCTATAACTGGAAGTGAAAAGATATCGTTTACTGATTTATTAAAAACCTTTGCTATCTTTAAAGCCAAAACTGTGGAAGGAACATACTTTCCTGATTCAATGGAATTGATAGTTTGCCTTGACACTCCGGTGCGGTCAGCCAATTCCTGTTGGGTAATGTTCAATTTCGCACGTTCTTCCCGAATGGTATTAGTCAACAACATCCAGTTCCTTATATCTGATGAAAATCACAATATTAACCAATAAATAAGTGATAAGCAATGCCGTAGCTGAATTATAATATTGCAGATCATCGTCAAGAAATAAATTAAATATTCTTCCGAATAACACTGTAAATGCCACAATATAAAAGGAATACGCCCACGTCATGAGTCTGATTCTTATGAGTCGTTCGTCCTCTACTTTTTCTTTAGAAAAGTTAAACAGAAACAAACCAATCAACAGCAAAATCTTTACAATTTCATATTCATGATCAAAATTCAAAATTTGAGTCTGAGTTTGAAATATAAACAAAATGATAGCGGATATGAAAATACCAGCTCCGATAATTTTACAATAATTTGGAAAAAGATAAATTTTGGTTTTCATTCTGAGATTATATATGTCAAATATACTTTACATTTTTTTAAAGTGCAAAAATTTTTATTCATGAAAATTTTATCACTGAAATACAACAAAAATCCGTAAAATTTATGTAACATCTCAAGCCGATTTTCCTGCTATTTTTGACCTTAAAATAATTCTTATGAAAATTACAAATGGCGTAAAGGCAATAATGGCCGCAGGTTTTCTTTTTGCTTCTTGCGAAAAAAAAGTAGTAGTACAGGATCAAACTGGAAATGAAACTGCCGTTTCTGAGGCACCGAACACAACAACTTCCAACAATGAAACTGTACAGCGGGAAAATCTACCCGAGCCTGTAAAATCGTTTGTGGATCAATATTATGCAGGAACAGGAGTTGCTCACTATGAGCTGAAAACCATTCCTGCGATGGGCGACCGCTATGAAGTAAAAATGAATAACGGTGCCGAAATTGATTTTAACATGGATGGAAACTGGGAAGAAATAACAGACGGGCAAGGTGTGCCCGATGCCTTGGTTCCTCAAAATATCCTTTCTTATGTTCAGCAGAATTATCAGGGAATAAAAATCAAATCAATCGACAAGGACAATAATAAAATAAAAGTGGATCTTCTGAACGACATTGATCTGGAATTTGATTCCAACGGAACCGTTCTACGAATTGACAAGTAATGTATTTCGCTGAAAGCGATTAAACCATCGTTATGAAAAATGCCTGAGCAAAAGTTGTTCAGGCATTTTGTATTGAGAACAGTTGATTATTATTGAAAATATTCCACGCCGTTTTTGAAAATATTATGGTAATTCGCATCCGGAATATTTTTCATCAGTCCATCTGAAAAGCGTTCGGTATGACCCATTCTGCCGTAAATTTTTCCGTCAAGTGAAGTAATTCCTTCAATTCCAAACAGAGAATTATTAGGATTAAACGGCATTCCGTGGGCGATATTTCCATCAAAATCTACATACTGCGTAGCAATCTGTCCAGCTTTGTATAACGCTGTCAAAACTTCTTCGGAAGCCACAAATCTCCCCTCGCCATGAGAAATGGGAATAGTGAAAACCTGGTCTTTCATTCCTTTCAGCCAAGGCGAATCGTCATTGATGACTTTCACATTTACCATTTGCGAAATATGTCGTCCTATGGCGTTATGTGCCAAAGTAGGTGAATCGGCGTTCAAATCCCGGATTTCCCCGTAGGGCAGCAAACCTGATTTTATCAGTGCCTGAAAGCCGTTACAAATACCCAAGATCATTCCGTCTCTCTCAATAAGCTGATGCACGGCTTCTTTCATTTTTTCATTTTTCAAAACGTTGACAATGAATTTTGCAGAACCGTCCGGCTCATCTCCTGCAGAAAAACCACCCGAGAAAACCAGAATTTGTGATTGCTGAATTTCCTTCACCCAAAGATCGATGCTTTCTGACAATAAATGATGATTCAGATTGATAAGCGGCATACTGTATACTTGGGCTCCCTCTTTTTTGAAGGCATTTTGAGTCTCATATTCGCAGTTTGTACCGGGAAAAATCGGAGCAAAAACCCGCGGTTTCGTAAGACCGTGTTTTTTAATGATAATATTTCTCTTGCGTGTGGAATTCAATTGTTCATCAATTTCCACTACGATTTTATCTTTTTCTTTTGTCGGAAATAATTCTTCAAAAGTGGATTTATTCACTTGAAGCAAGTCATTAATTTTAAAAGCAGAATCATTGATTTTCAGAATAGAAGATTCTTTTACACTTCCAATTTCCCGAATGAAGCGATGATCCAAAACCGTTTCGGATTCAATAATCAAACTGCCAATATTTTTACTTAAAAGAAGATTTTCTTCCAGCGAAACTTCAGCACCCAAAGCATTTCCGAAACACATTTTTGCAATAGCTACTGCAACACCTCCGTCCTTCACCGTTTTTACCGAAACAATATTTTTCGATTTAATATTATCGTAAATGAAACTGAACATTTCCTTCAAACTTTCATAATCCGGCAGCCCGTTTTCTTTCGGTTGGTGATGAAATAAGTAGAGTTTGTTGCCTGCATTTTTAAACTCGGGAGAAATGATATATTCTTTTTCTCCATGTGCACAGGCAAACGAAATTAAAGTCGGTGGTACATTGATATCCTGATATGTTCCGCTCATCGAATCCTTTCCGCCAATAGCAGCCAATTCTAGATTCATCTGGGCATCATACGCACCGAGAAGAGAAGCTAATGGTTTGCCCCATTTCTGTGGAGAGGTTCCCAATTTTTCAAAATATTCCTGAAAACTCAGACGGATATTTTTATAATCGCCTCCCATTGCTACAATCTTTGCAACACTTTCTACAACGGCATTCGCAGCGCCAATCATAGAATTATGTGAAGACCAATCTGCATCAAATCCCCAACTAGCCAAAGAAACCGTTTTTATATTCTGTGCATCCATTACGGGCAGCGTCTGGACACTTCCTTCCATCATAGTTTCTTGAAATTTCCCGCCGAAAGGCATCGCCACTGTAGTTCCGCCCACTGAAGCATCGAACATTTCATGCAAACCCTTTTGCGAAGCCACATTTTTATCTGCCAGTAAAGTCAGGAAATTACTTTCGGTAAATGAAATAGTATTTGAATTAATATCTTGTAAATGAGACACTACTACTGATTGCGATTTTGCACATCCGTTGGTATCAAGAAATTTGCGGCTTAAATCCACAATTTTATTTCCCCGCCAGAAGATTTGCATTCTACCACTATCGGTCACTTTTGCGATCTCAAATGCATAGATATTTTCTTTTTCGCAAAACTTGATAAACTGTTCCTTATCAGCAGCGGAAATCACAACTGCCATTCTTTCCTGAGATTCGGAAATAGCTAATTCAGTGCCGTTCAATCCTTCATATTTTAAAGGAAGTACATCCAGATTAATTTCTAAACTTTCAGCAATTTCTCCGATCGCTACAGAAACACCGCCCGCCCCGAAATCGTTGGATTTCTTAATTAATATTGTTACTTCAGGATTTCTGAAGAGTCTTTGAATTTTTCTTTCTTCTACAGGATTTCCTTTTTGGACTTCTGTAGAAAGCGTATGAATAGAGGTTTCGTCCTGTTCTTTCGAACTTCCTGTCGCTCCGCCCACACCGTCTCTTCCTGTCGCTCCGCCGAGAACTATTACCACATCGCCGGGTTCAGGTTGTTCCCGTTTTACCCAATCTTTCGGGACAGCTCCTACAACAAATCCGACTTCCATTCTTTTGGCTTTATATCCTTCATGATAAATTTCGTTCACCAAAGTTGTGGCCAAACCAATCTGATTTCCGTACGAAGAATAGCCGTTGGCAGCCTGTTTTGTAATTGTTCTTTGAGGAAGTTTGCCTTGTAAAGTTTCAGAAATGGGTTCCAGAACATTTCCTGCACCAGTTAACCGCATCGCCTGATAAACATACGCTCTTCCCGACAAAGGATCGCGAATGGCTCCACCCAAACATGTGGATGCGCCACCAAAAGGCTCAATTTCGGTAGGATGATTATGTGTTTCATTTTTGAAAAGAAGGTACCAGGGTTCTTTTTTTCCGTCGTATTCAGCTTCAATTTCTACTGTACAAGCGTTTATCTCATCGGAAATTACCAGATTATCCAGCTTTCCCGTTCTATATAAATATTTTCCAGCAATGGTTCCTAAATCCATCAGAGAAACGGCCTTGTGCTCTCGTTCTAAAAACTTCCTTTTTCCCTGATAATCAGCGAAAATCTTTTCTAAAGTTTCTTTATACGCTCCTTCAAATCTAATGTCAGTTAACGCTGTTTCGAAAGTGGTATGCCTGCAGTGATCACTCCAATAAGTGTCTAAAACTTTCAGTTCCGTTTCGGTTGGATTTCTTTTTTCAGATTTAAAATAATTCTGGATATGTTCCAAATCGTCCAATCCGAAAGCAAAACCGTGACTATGATAAAAGTCGCTGAGTTGTTTATCTGTAAAATCAATAAAACCATCGTGGGTGATGACCGGATCGGGGGTTTCCTCTGCGGGAATTTCTAAAACTGATAAATCTTTTTCCTGACTTTCTACTTTATTGATCAGCAGATCTTTAATTTTCTTTAAATCGTTTTCTGAAACCCCGAAAATTTCAATAAGTTTTCCGCTGCGCACTTGCGACTGGCTGTTTTCGGTGAGTAAGACAATACATTGTTCGGCGGAATCGGCACGCTGATCGTACTGTCCGGGAAGATATTCCGTTGCAAAATGAAGTTCTTTTGCCGGATTTTCTTCATGCAGAATATCCGTAACCGGATCTACAAAAGTATTGTTCACCACTTTGGCAAACTCCGTTTCATTCAATCCGAAAATATCATAAATATTATAGATTTTTACGTTTTGAACCTCGGGAGCGATATTTTTTATTTCATTAAAAACTTTAGGGCTTTCTACATCGAAAATTCCTTTTTTTTCTACGAAAATTCTTTTTTTGTCAGACATCAGATGTCAGTATTTTGTTAAGATTGATTAATTTACATTCAAAGAAATAACAGTTTGTGCAAATGGACACCGTAAAAAAAAATGCAGACGAAACCGCCTGCATCGTCATTTACACTTTTAAATCCGCTTCCAGACCAATTTCTCCGGCGTACTTTTCCAAAATGGGCTGGGCTTCATTTTTAATAAATTCCTCTGTTTGAACGGGGGCAAAACCGATGAAGTTTTTAGGATCCAGCACCTCCATGATTTTAGACTTATCCATTTTCAGGGAACCGTCGTTCATAATCCTTTCAATCAGATCATTTTCTTTGCCTTCCATTTTCACTTTTTTGCTTGCCTCCATACTGTGAATACGGATGGTTTCATGAATTTCTTGTCGGTCTCCACCTGCCTTCACCTCTTCCATAATGATGTATTCGGTTGCCATGAAAGGCAGTTCATCCATAATATGTTTGTTGATTCGGTTTTCGTACACCACAATCCCGTCCATAATATTATTCCAAATCAGGAGAATGGCATCTACAGCCAAAAACGCCTGCGGAATAGTAAGTCTTTTATTGGCTGAATCGTCCAGAGTTCTTTCAAACCATTGCGTAGAAGCGACCATTGCAGAACTTGAAGACAAAGACATGACATACTTTGCCAATGCGCCGATTCTTTCCGAACGCATCGGATTCCGTTTATACGCCATTGCAGAGGAACCGATCTGATTTTTCTCGAACGGTTCTTCAATTTCTTTTAAATTCTGCAGAAGGCGCAGATCATTGGAAAACTTATGTGCCGACTGTGCTATATTTGAAAGCAGGGCCACTACTTTTGCATCTATTTTTCTATCATATGTTTGTCCGGAAACACCAAACACCTTTTGAAAACCAAATCGTGCTGAAAGTTCCTTATCCAAATGTTTTATTTTAGAATAATCACCATTGAAAAGCTCCAGAAAACTTGCTGCAGTTCCGGTGGTTCCTTTCACCCCACGGAATCGTAAAGTTTCAAGGAAAAACTCAAGTTCTTCAAAATCCAGAAGTAGAGACTGCAGCCAAAGGGTTGCTCTTTTTCCGACCGTAGTGAGCTGAGCCGGCTGGAAATGAGTAAATCCCAGCGTTGGCATATTTTTATAATGAAGGGCAAAATCTGAAAGTTTTTTAATCACATTTACCAATTGTTTTCTAACGATCAATAAGCCATCCCTCATCTGAATTAAATCGGTATTATCACCTACGAATGCGGAAGTTGCTCCTAAGTGAATAATTCCTTTAGCTGAAGGTGCGACATCTCCGTAAGCGTGAACGTGTGCCATAACATCATGCCGGAATTTTTTTTCGTATTCAGCAGCTTTCTCATAATCAATATTTTCTGCATTATCCTTCAATTCCTGAATTTGTTCTGAGGAAATTTCAAGGCCTAAATCTTTTTCAATTTCGGCCAGCGCAATCCACAGCTTTCTCCAGTTTCTGAATTTATTTTCGGGCGAGAAATTATAGAGCATTTCCTCACTTGAATAACGTTCTTCAAGGGGATTTTTGTAGGAGTTCATGTGCAATTTACTTTTACAGCACAAATTTACGCTATTTTTAATGATTCTGAAAACAGATGTTTCTCTCATTTTGGCGCAAAATTTGACCCGTTTATCTCTGACTAAATTCCCACAACATGAAAAAGATCATTATTTCCGCAGTGCTTTTATTAGGTTCTGCAACATTCATCACCACGTCCACACAATCTTGTATGACTTTGGCTACTTCCAGCGTTGGCTTATCCATTATCAAGCAAGTATTATTGGGCGGAATCAATTCAGCAGCAGGAATTTTCAGTAATAAGCAAGCTTTTTTACAAAATGATCTGATTATAAAAGCACTTCCTTCCAATCTGAGAAGTGTTTATAATATGCTGGACTCTGTAGCACCCAGTCTCGCAGCCCAAGGAAAGGAATACATTGCAGAAGCGGCGGTTTATACGGTGAATACCTCAACTCCTATCCTCCGAAATGCCGTGAACAGCCTGAATGCCAACGATGTCACCCGAATTATGCAAGGCGGGGAAGGAATGGCCACTCAAGTTCTCCGTGAAAAAACAGAGGATCAGCTAGTTCAAGCTATTATGCCTCAAGTAGATGCAAAACTGAATGAATTTGGCATCGTAAGAAGCATTAATATGGCTCTTCAGGGAACTAATTTACTTGGAACATTGCTGGGCAACCAAAACAGTTCCAATCTTGGCAGCAACGGCCTCAGCAGGCTGGCATCCGAACAGATGGTAAACGGTATGTTTAATATTATTGAGCAGCATGAAAAACAAAACAAAGCTTCTATGTTGGGCGCATTCAGTGGAGCAGCAAGTAGATAATTTATTCTATTTTACATAAAAATGAGCTAGCTGAGGGTGGTTTTTTATTAGAAAAGCCAGACTGAAAGTACATCAGCCTGGCTCAAGAGAATAAAAAAAAGAAAATTAAGGTATCGGAACAGGCATTTGAACCTCAAAAGATTCTGATGCCGTAAACGTTTTTCCGTAACGGTCGGTAGCTCGAACTTCCACAATATGTTTTCCCAAAGCAAGATCCCGCGGAAATGCAGCGTTCCATATATGGCTAGAAAGTTCGGGATTCGAGGGTCTTCGTCCAGCAGGAAATTGTTCCATACTATCCCATTCAAAAACGGACAGCATATAAGCAGGATCGAAGGTATTTATAAAATTCATTTTCTTCCAATCTCCCTTATCAATGCGGAATTCCACAGCATCTTTTTCGCTTCCGGTAAAAAAATTAGCGTACAGACGGGCAGAAGTTCGCGACTGATGAGGAATTACCTTCGGAATATGGAGCTGAATCATGAAATCCTCAGGTTTTCCCGCCACTTTATACTGTACTTCATACTGATTATCTTTGAAACTGACATAAGAATATCCACGATAAGTGCCGTCTCGCATCACCGAAACCGGAACGCCTGTTTCATCGGCCTTCCCTGAATACCAGTCGCCGGAAGTGGTTCCCATATTCAGTTCGTGCAACTCGCCCTCACCTTCCCAGCCTTCCTTTTTGCCGTAAAAAATCTGGCGTTGCTTGTGCGTGTGCGCAGACATCATGAGGACATTTTTGAATGGTTTCAGCAAATCAAAAAGTTTTTTGCGGTCTTCCAGCCGGAAATGATCATCGCCGGCACGCTCTGCCATCATCTGAATGTGAAAGGAAACAACTACCAGTTTATTTTTATCCACAAGTTTCAGATTGTTTTCTATGAACCTCAACTGGTCTTCACGAAAACCGCCCCAGTATCCTTTATCGTCGCGCGGATCCGGATACAGAATGTTGTCAAGTATCATAAAATGGACATTTCCGTAATTGAAGGCGTAATTTGCCGGGCCAAAATTGGCCTCGAAAGTTTCATCTGAATAGCGGTCTTCTTTTGCTTCGTAATTCATATCATGATTTCCCATTACATTATACCAAGGAAGCCCTATTTCTTTAACAGATTGAATATAAGTCTGATGAAGATCAAGATTATCGCCTACAAGATCTCCGAGGCTGATTCCGAAAACTGCATTTTTCTGATTGTTTTTTACTTCATTGATGATGCCACGGCGGAAGTAATCAATTTCTTTCAGAGTGTACGGTTGCGGATCACCAAAAACAATAATCTTAAAATCTTTATTTTCAGCCGAACGATACAAAGGAAAATTCATTTCAGCAGGTAATTTTCCAGTTGGTGCAGTTCCTTTATATTGAAAATGCGCCGGTGATCCGTTAGGTTTATGATGATAATAAAATTGAGGTAATTGATCTTCATTCACCTGAGTGGTATAATTTTCCGGTTTAATTACAAATATAGTGGTATCATCTAACACCGGAATAGTGTATTTTCCGTTTTGATCTGTAAGGACAACGTCAATTCCGTTAGATACTGCCACTGTGGCAATTCCTTTTTCGCGACGGTCTTTGATTAAATTTTTATTGCTATCCTCAAAAACATACCCAGAAACCACCTGCTGTGCTGAAAAAAACACAGACAAAATGAGGGACGTCAGGAAGATTACTTTACTTTTCATTATATAAATTTTTTAGTTGGTGGGGAATATCTGTCGTGATAAACTGTATTCCCTGACTTTTTAATTGTTGATATATCTTTTGATCATTCACTGTCCAGGCATTGGTTATCAAACCTAAAACTGAGGCTTCCTTTAGCCAATTTGGATATCTTTCAGTAAGAATTTTGTGATGATAATCTAAACCGTTTAATTCTTCTGCTTTCAGTTCTGCGGGCGAAAGATCGCCATTCAGGTACAGCACGACAGCATCTGGCATTTCTTTCTTCAGAACTTTACAGATATTCAAGCTGAACGAAATAAATTCGCACTGCGTTTCCATGTTCTGTTCCCGTATTATTTTTACGGCTTTTTTTGCCATCTCGATTTCTCGTTCAGCAGATTTCTCAGGTTTCAGTTCTACGATCATTTTCACTTTCGGAGCTTTTTTTCCTTGCTGCAGATACTGCAGAAATGTGGGAATATATTCGCCGTTCCTCAGAGTGAGATGTTCAATATCCCTATAAAGATTTTCGGAAATAAAAATTCCATTAATATCCTCATCATGATTAATAATCAGGACACCGTCTTTGGTCATCCGAACATCAAACTCGGAACCGTAAACGCCCAGCTGCTGCGCATTTTTAAGAGAAGAAATGGAGTTTTGAGCCGAGTTTTCTGTTTTCCAGAATCCCCGGTGCGCAATCAGCTGAGGGTTTTGGGCTTTCAAGGATGCGATAATGAACATCAAAATTAAAGGTAAAATTCTCATTAATTTTAAGGTTTGTTCCACCACATTTTTGAATTAATATCATCACCACCTAATTTTTGTACAGCAGCATTGTAATTTTCGGTATTCATCACTCTAGGCTGAGTAGGATACAGCATCCTTTGCGGCATTTTTCCGTCGTTCAGCAATCCGCCGTTGTTGGGCAAAACCGGAAAGCCAGTTCTTCGCTGCTCGTACCATTGCTGATGATCAACAAAGAAAAGAGCAACATATTTCTGAAGCATAATTTGTTCTAAAGTACCATTAAAAGCGACAGTTGGGTTTGTCAGATAATTTGCAGGCATCGTATCTCCCCATTCTTCCAGAGTTGCTTTTACGCCGTTTTCGTAATAATTTTGGGCGTTTCCGGGAATTATTCCTTTTAAAGCGAGTTCTGCGAGTGTAAATTGTAGTTCAGCATAAGGATAAACCAAAATTTTCAATGGAGCTTTGGCCAGATTCTGATTCATATTGGAAGGTTGATAATTAAACACCGTTCCCAAGGCATAACCTGCGGGTGCTCCTTCATAACCGATATTGGGATACGGAGCAACATTGCTTTTTGCCTGCGTAAAAAACTTTGAAAGCCTTGGATCCTGGTTGTTTTTTAAAGTATTCACAAAAAATTCACCGGCAGCACGATAAGATGTAAAATCCTGAGGGCGGGCAATGGGAGGAAGATAAGGTGCCACTCCGGAAACTGAAATTACAACACCATCCGAAAGGTTTTCAAAAATCGGATAATTTACCGGATCGTTTACAATTTGTTGGATTCTTGCGTATACATCCACTTCCCCGTTTCGGTTCAGAATTCTAGTAAGTAGCCTTAGAGAAAGAGAGTTTGCGAACTTTTTCCATTTGATCATATTGGCTGCTGAAGTGTGTGCCTGAAAGAAAAGGTCCGGTTCGGAGAGGGCTTTGGTAGTATCAAACAAATCATTAGCTTCCCTTAAATCGTTCAGTAAGGTAATATAAATATCTTTTTGGCTGTCGAATTTTGGTTTCACAATATCCTCTTCTAGCCTCAGTGCTTCGCTGAAAGGAACATCGCCAAAAGCATCCGTTAAATTTGCAAAGATCCAGGCATTCATCACCTTAGCGATTGCCTGATAATTGGGATTATTTTCTTTTACTGCAAAATCGTTTATTTCTTTGGTCTGTTTCAGCCATTTATAACTTGTATTCCAGAAACCGCTCCCGGTACCTTCCGTGAAATAATAGCGGCTTACAGTATTTCCTTCGTTCGGGAAAGGAATGGCTACTTGCATGATTTGGAAAGTAAAATCATCGGCACGGTTGTATCCGTACGAACCCATTTGATATTGCAGCGGAGCCAGCAAACTTCCGGCAGTAGGATTTACAATTTTACTGGTATCGGTATTGATTTCTTCAAAAGTCCGGGAACAGGATTGCATGGCAATTACTGTACTGGCAATGAGGCTTATGTTGATGAAAAGTTTTTTCATTTGAATTTTTTTTAGAATTTAACATTTATTTGAAAACCAATCGTCCGGGAAGAGGGCAACTGACCTATTTCCACTCCGGGCGTAATGGTACTGTTGTCGAGGGTCGCTACTTCCGGGTCAAACATTGGGAACTCTGTCCACATCCATAGATTTTTTCCAAATAAAGCCAGGGTGAGTTCCGTCATTCGAAGTTGCTTCGTGATATTTTTCGGGAAAGAATATGCAATTCTAGCATCTCGAAGTTTGATAAAAGAAGTGTCGAAAGTATTGGTTTCCACGTTGGCTCTCCGGTAATAATCGCCGTAATAAGAAGCCACTGTTACTGATTTGGTATTGGGGCTGTAGGAACCGTCCGGGTTCACCACCACACCTTCTCCTACCATCATTCCGGTGTCATTTCTTCCGTTCAGTGTATGTGTCAATTTACCTTGCTCCGACATTTTGTGATGCGTTTGGGAATAAGCCATTCCGCCATACTGTCCGTCAAAAGAAAAACTTACTTGCACATTTCCAAATCTGAAATCATTCTGAAAACCTGCCCGCCATTTCGGAAAAGCATTTCCTACTTTTTCAATATTTGCAGGCCGTGCAGGCAGACCATTATCTCCAAAAACCACTTGGCCATCCGGAGTTCTCACCAGTTTAAAACCATAAAGATCTCCCAAAGAGCCACCCACTTCAGCATTAAAATATACTACTCCTGCGACGGTGCTCATCGTGTAAGGCTCATTGTTAAATTCTGCGGGCAGCGACATGATTCTGTTTTCATTAGCAGACCAGTTGGCTCCGATTCTCCAACTGAAATTTTGAGTTCTTACCGGAGTTGCATCCAGTGACATTTCGATTCCGCGATTCCGAATTTCACCGGCATTGATCCAACGATGGGCATATCCGGTTTCGTACAACATAGGAACACGAATAATCTGATTACGCGTGTTATTCTGGTAGACGGTGAAATTATAATTCAGCCTGTTGCCCAATAAACCAAAATCCATCCCGGCTTCTATATTGGTATTAATTTCCGGTTTCAGATAAGGATTAGGATACGTGGAAGGTGCTGTTACTGATCCCTGAATATCAGAAAGATCGTAATATTTTTCCAGCTGATAAGGCGATCCGTCGATACCAACTTTGGCCCAGGATGCACGCAGTTTCCAGAAATTAAATTGAGAAGATCTTAAATTAAATAAATCTGAAAGAATAAAACTGCTGCTCACCGAAGGATAGAAAAACGAGCGGTTGGCTTCGGGAAGCGTGCTGCTCCAGTCATTTCTTCCGGTAATATCCACAAATATTTTATCATCAAAACTTACGGTAGCTAAACCATAAAGACTGTTCACCTGTTCATCATACGGTCTTGGAACTCTGGTAATCAAAGAAATGGCATTGGTGAGCATATAATCTCCGGGTGTTTTAAGCCCTTCTGCTCTGTAATCGGTCATCACATATTCATTATATCTCATGCTACCTCCGGCAGAGACTGACAAACCAAATTTCCCGAAATTATTTTTGTATCCGAACAGAATATCATTATTATACTCCTGATTGGTAATGTACTGCTCCCTGTAAAATCCTTTCAAATAATTGGCAGAACTGTAAGGTCTTTTTGTAGTACGCACTTCGTTTAGGATTTCCACGCCCGATCTCAGCATTGCGCTGAAGTGATTATTAAACTGATAATCCACCGTTATATTTCCGTTGATATTTCTTTTGTCCACACCATTCAGCATTTCATAAGCAATCAGATACGGATTATCAATAAAAGAAGAAAACGGATGGATCTGATCTATCTGATACTGATCTTTTTTCCAAATCGGTTTATACCAAGCCAAGTCAATGCTCGGGTTCTGGAAAATCATGAAATAGGAAATCGACTGGTTATTGTATCCAGTTGCCGGAAGATTATCGCTATGGGTTCTGTTATAATTTAGTTTTCCTGAAATCTTTAATTTATCACTGAACTGATGTGCTACCGAACCGGCAAAATTAAAACGGTTGAACCCTGTATTAGGCATCATCCATTCATTTTCAAGGTATGTAAGTGAAGTTCGGAAACTGGTTTTTTCATTTGAACTTTCTATCGCAAGACTGTTCGAATACGTGGAACCTATATCCCAGAATCCTTTTACATTGTCTTTATATGGTCTCCAAAGCTGTCTTTCAGCACTTTGCCCTTCTAAATTAGGATCATATTGAAAATAATATTGTCCGTTGAATTTTGGTCCGAAAGCACTGCTAGTTCCGCCCGTGCTGTTACCATCTGGTGAAACACCGTACGAATAATACTGCGGCATGGTTCCTTGTCCGTATTCATACTGATAATCCGGCCATTTCAGAACAGAATCAAAAGAAGAATAGGAATTGAAACTAACGCCAATTTTTCCGTTTCTACTTTTACCGGATTTTGTGGTAATCATCAATGCACCATTAGCTGCTCTAGAACCATACAAAGCGGCAGCTGAAGCGCCTTTTAACACTGTTACACTTTCTATATCGTCCGGATTGATGCTGTTCAGCCCGTTTCCTAGATCAATGGGAAGATCTCCACCCGTTCCTGCACCATACGCTGCTGTGCCCGTTCCGGAATTCACTCTGGGGCCATCACTTAAAGGAATACCATCTACTACAATCAGGGCATAATTATTATCCATAAACATGGATTTCTCACCTCGAAGGGTAATTCTTGCTGAACCTAACGGTCCTGCACCGGCAGTTTGTACTTTCAATCCGGCTACTTTTCCTTCCATTGATTGTGCCCAGTTGTTATTCTGGGTTTCTTCAAAAGTTTCCGAACCCACTTTTTCTGCCACATATCCCAAAGCTTTATCCTGCCTTTTGATTCCTAAAGCAGTGACGACTACTTCCTCAATATCGCGGACAGTCGCTGTATCATTCCTTTGTTGCGCAGCCATCTCTACCGTTACAGTTCCCGTAAGAACCAATACAATAAGTTTCTGAATGTTTCTTTTCACTTTATGATTATTTTGCTGCAAAAATACCCTCTCCGATTTCGAAAGGGTTTAAATCAGCCTTAACACTTCATGAATAAACAGTAAATGAAAAATGAATAAATTCTTAAGATTGCAACTCACACACATGAGAATCAACCATGAAGAATGTTAAATAGTGTTAATAATGATCAGATAGTAAGAAAAATATTTCTAATCTCTTCTTAATAATAATGAAGAAACAATTTTTCAAATTCTTTGTTCCAATATTTCGTCAAACTATATATCCATTACGTTTAGTATTTTTGTTGTAATTATTAATGTATGAAAAATATCATCACCATCCTTTTTTTACTGGCATCCGCAGTTACGATGGCTCAATCTTACACCCGAACGGATTCATTAAAAGGTTCGGACACGGAATTCCGGAATTTTTGGGATGTGAAGAAATATGAACTCACCGTAGAAGTAGATGCCAAAAGGAAATTTATTTCGGGAAAAAACAAAATCAGTTTTGAAATTACCAAAGAAAATCAAAATCCGGTGTTTCAGGTGGATCTGCAACAACCCATGGAATTTCAGCCGGATGATAAAGATGTAAAGAAATTTACCTTTGAAAGAGACGGCGACTTCATTTGGGTGAAAAGTAAAAAACCGTACCGAAAAGGAGATCGCGATCATTTTATACTTCATTATTCAGGACATCCGGCTATTGCCAAAAATGCACCATGGGAAGGTGGCTGGGTTTTTTCTGAAGATAACGAAGGGTATCCGTTCATCAGCGTCGCACAGGAAGGCATTGGAACTTCGGTATGGCTCCCGGTGAAAGACATCTGGAATGACGAACCGGATGAAGGCATGATGATGGAAATCATCACACCATCACAGTTGAAAGGAATCGGAAACGGAAAACTGATTTCCGAAAAGCGTGAAAAAGACAAAAATATTTTTGTCTGGGAAGTGAAAAATCCCATCAATACTTACTCTATCGTTCCGAATATTGGAAATTATGTTCAAATAAAAGATTCATTTTCAGGGGAAAAAGGCACACTTTCACTGGAGTATTGGGTACTTTCTGAGCATGTTGGAATAGCAAAAAAACAGTTTGACCAAGTGAAACCGATGCTGGCAGCTTTTGAATACTGGTTCGGGCCTTATCCTTTTTACGAAGACGGATTTAAAATTGTACAAGCCCCTTTTTTAGGAATGGAACATCAGAGCAATATCGCTTACGGAAATGGGTTTCAAAATGGTTATTCAGGTTCGGATCTGTCGGGCACTGGTGTAGGTTTGAAATGGGATTTCATTCTGATTCACGAAAGCGGACACGAATGGTTCGGGAACAGTATTACCGCTAAGGATCAGGCTGACATGTGGATTCATGAGGCCTTTACTTCCTACGCCGAAACGTTGTTTACGGAGCATTATCTGGATAGGATTTCCGCCGAAAAGTATCTGCAGGGAACCCGACAAAACATCCTGAACGACAGTCCCATTATTGGAAAATATGGGGTCAGAAAAGCCGGCAGTACCGATATGTATTTTAAAGGAGCCAGCATGCTCCACACCATCCGACAGGTCATGGATAACGATGAAAAATTCAGGCAAATGCTTCGGAAAATGAATCAGAATTTTTATCACACTACGGTAACAACAGGAGAAATAGAAAAATTTATTTCTCAATTTTCAGGGTTTGATTTTTCAGGTGTTTTTGAGCAATACCTCAGAACTACAAAAATTCCGGTGTTGGAATATTCCCAAACAGGAAATGTACTGAAATTCCGTTATTCACAAGCTGTCCAAAATTTGAATTTACCTCTAAAAATTAATGGAAATCAGCGTATTACACCGTCAGAAAACTGGCAAAATATCACTTTGGAAAGCAGCAAAGAAGTAGAATTAGATCCGAATTATTACATACTTTACCAGAAAGTAGAATCGTAATCATCAGCCTCTGTCTCTAAGAACAATCCGGAAAACCGAGCCTTTGCCTGCTTCTGTTTGCGCGATTTTAATATCGCCGTCATGATATTCGTTCACCACACGTTTAGCTAAACTCAATCCTAATCCCCAACCTCTTTTTTTGGTAGAATATCCGGGTTTAAAAACATTTGCGGCTTGCCTTTTTGTCATTCCGCATCCCGTATCCTTGAAATCAATATAAATATTTTTTCCTTTTCTGTAGAGATGGATATTCAGTTCACCTTCTCCTTTCATCGCATCCACTGCATTTTTCACCACATTTTCTATCACCCAACTGATCAGGATTCTATTGTGGGAAATCAGTATTTCTTCTTCTGGAAGCTGCAATGTAAAGTCTACTTTTGTTGAAATTCTTGGCTTTAAATAATCGAAATTCTGTTGAACAGTTTCGGAAAGATTCATATCATGCAGTTCGGGAACGGAACCAATTTTTGAAAATCTTTCGGAAATAGTTTTCAGGCGTTCCACATCTTTTTCAATTTCTGCGATTCCTGCTGAATAGGGGTTTTCCATTCTCATGATTTCAATCCAACCGATCATGGACGAAAGCGGTGTCCCGATTTGATGCGCCGTTTCTTTGGCGAGACCGGCCCAGAGGAAACCTTCATCCGTTTTTTTGATGGTTCGCAAAAACCAGAATGAAAAAAGTAAATAGCTGAAGATGAACAGCCCTAACAAATAAGGCGAATAGCGAAGGTTGTTCAAAAGCCGGGAATTATCGTAATAAATAAACTGATTATTACCATCTGGAAACTTTATTTCCAACGGTTCATAATTACTGCTCATCCTTTCTGTCAGCTGTTTCAGTGCAACCGGATCGTTGGCAATTTCCTGAGCAATATTCATTGAATAGCCGTATTCCATAATGGGCTGATGGTTCTTGTCAGTTACTACAATGGGTATGGTAGAATTGCTGGAATAAATTTCAGGAAGCAATTCGAGAATGGCAGGATCGGGAGATTCAATCTCTTGCTGAATTTTAATTGCTTTAAAAATCAAATTTATGCGTTTAATCTCTTCCTTGCGCAAATGGTTAATAAAAAAAACTGTGGAAATCACTACCGCAGCCGTCACTACAGTTAGCATCATAAATACAAACCATCGGTTAATTCTTGAAAGAAGCGCTATTTTCAAAATTTTATTTTAGATGATTTAAAAGTTGATACAAAGCTTCGCTCACTTTTGCCCCCTGATAATTGTGAATGATGACGGCAAAAACATACGGTTTCCCCGTCGAAGAAGTGTGATAGCCTGCAAAAGATTTGGTATTTTTAATAGTTCCGCTTTTCATTGTCATGCCGTTATATACAGGAAACCCGGAAAAAAAACTACCAAACCAAGGTTGTTTTTTCGACCATAGCAATGCCTGAACCTCGGCTTTTGCTGAAACATAGTTCTGCGGTGAGAGTCCACTTCCATCTGCAAAATTTATTGTCGCCGGATGAATTCCTTTGCCTTTCCAAAAATCTTTGAGATAAGTGATTCCCACATCGAAACTTCCTGTTCCTTTTTTTTCTTTCGCCATTGTTTTAATGAAAGTTTCGCCGTACAGATTCACACTTTTCTTCATGAACCAATACACCATTTTCTCTAGTGTGGGCGAATTATAAGTGAAAAAAATATTGTTTCCGGGAGTTGGTGTAATTTTCTGTCCTTCTATTTTCAATTGGGAATTGCTGATTGCTCTTCCATGAATTTTAATTCCGGCTTTTTTCAGCCATTCCATCATTTCGGTTCCCAGCTGTCTTGGCGGATTGGGCATTGCTCCGGAAACCGTAATAGCACGAGATGGCAAAGTACCATTAATGTACGCAACTGGAGAGTATGGTGCAGTAAAAATCAAACTTTGATCAGAATTTCCACCCGTTTTGACTTCATTCACCCATTTTATATCATCCATATTAATATTAACGCCCTGAAAGGAATTCCCTTTCATTTTCATATCAAACTGATTTTCGCGCCAGTTGATGCTCCACACTCCAGCTCCGTAATAATTTCCCATGTCATCCCAAGGCCAACCACCGGGAACGGTTTGGAAATCAAAATACCTATCGTCTAAAATTAAATTTCCTGAAATTTCTGTAATACCCGAAGCCTTCACTGCAGTGATGAATTTCTTCTTAAAATCTTCAGGTTTCCATCCATCGTAACGCCAGCTTCCCAGCGTAGGATCACCATTGGAAGTGAGGAACAGATTCCCTGAAAGCTGTCCTTTTGAAATTTCACCGGAATACGAAGCTTTAGTCGTGTAACGGTACTCTTTTCCTAAAGTTTCCAAGGCTGCAGCTGCAGTAAAAATCTTTTGAGTTGATGCAGATGAAAATCCTTTATTACCCTGATAGTCAAAAACCTCATTCCCATGTTCATCCGAAACATAAAAAGAAATACTAGCAGCGTAAGCAGCTTCTGAGCGCAGAAACTCCTGAACAGCTAGATCCAGTTTCCGGGAAATATCCTGAGAAAAAAAAAAGAAAGGATAAAAGAAAGTAACGAGCAGCAATCGGTACATAACAAGGAATTTTATTCAAATATAAAGAAAAAAATACGCTGCTAAAGACTAAAAATATAAAAGAGGCTGTCTCAGAAAGGAAAAAAATCCTGTTAAACATTTTATAAAAAGGAATAAAAAATGTTTTGTTTCTGCCGAAATGCTATCAGGAGAGAATTTCTGAAACTACCTCTTTCAAGGGTTTGGCACATTATTCTGCGTTCAGTACTTCTGTAATTTCCGGGGCGTACTGTCTTATGGTATTTTCCACGCCCAGTTTCATCGTAGAAAAACTCATGGGACAGCCGTTGCAGTTACCCTGAAGTTTTACCCAGACCGTAGAATTTTCCACTTTTACCAGTTCAATATCGCCTCCGTCACTGTTCAGAAACGGTCGAATACTTTCCAAAGCCGCCATAACTCTGGAGGTAGTATCAGTTGTATTTGAATAATTTTCTGTCATTTATTTACTATTTCACAGCATTAGGATTCCGATTTTGGCGAACATCCGGCCATGGTTGTGATTTTTACCGCTTCGGTTGGCGGCAGGTTTTTGTTTCTTTCTACAAGGCTTTCCACCATTTTTTGTGCTGTAGAAATATAAATTTCTTCAATAGCAGATCCTTCTTGCAAAGCAGCAGGCCTTCCCACATCTCCGGCTTCACGAATACTCTGAATAAGCGGAATTTCTCCCAGCACCGGAATTCCCAAATCTTCCGCCATATTTTTGGCACCTTGGTTTCCAAAGATATAATATTTATTTTCCGGAAGTTCAGCAGGTGTAAAATACGACATATTTTCTATAAGGCCTAGTACGGGAATATTAATACTTTCCATAGTGAACATGGCTATTCCTTTTCTCACATCGGCCAAAGCTACATGCTGCGGTGTACTTACGATAACAGCTCCTGTTACCGGAACTTCCTGAATAATAGAAAGATGAATATCTCCTGTTCCCGGCGGGAGATCTATAAGAAGAAAATCCAAATTTCCCCAATGTGCATCGCGAATCATTTGGTTCAGTGCTTTGGAAGCCATCGGCCCTCTCCAGACTACGGCCTGGTTAGCACCGGAAAAATATCCGATAGACAGCATTTTAACGCCATAATTTTCGACAGGTTTCATCAGGTTTTTCCCGTCCACTTCCACTGAAATGGGTTTACTTCCTTCTGTATCTAGCATAGTAGGAATTGACGGGCCATAAATATCGGCATCCAATAAGCCAACTTTGAAGCCCATTTTGGCTAACGTAACAGCGAGATTTGCTGATACAGTAGATTTTCCTACACCGCCTTTGCCTGAAGCAATAGCAATGATATTCTGAATTCCGGGAATTTGTTTTCCTTTAATTGTATTTTTCTGAACTTCAGTAGGTTCGGGAGAAATTATTTTTAATTTTAAAACTACCTGTTCGCCGAAGGCTGAAGCAAAGGCATTTTTCATGGCAACTTCCAGTTTCTTTTTTTCGTGCATAGCCGGCGAGTGAGCCGTCATATCGATATACACCTCATTTCCCATTACCTGTAGGTTGGTAACGAGATCATCTACTTCTATTTCTTTCAGAAACCCGTGAATTTTATCTTTTGTCAGCATATTTTTATAATTGATTGACAAATTTACGGACTTTTTTACGATTTGGAATGAATAAAAATAAGAGATTTATCAGGTGTCAGGGAAGATCTGGTTCACTAATAAACGAAAATCAATCGAAACTTTACCCCTTATTCTTCTGTAAAGTTCAATGCTTTTTCTTGGTCAAATTCCCCTTCCCATTTTGCAATGACAACAGATGCCAGACAATTGCCGATGACATTTACCGAAGTTCTTGCCATATCCATTAGTTCGTCAATCCCTAGAATGGCAGCAATAATGAAAGTGGGAAGTCCAAACTGATCGGCTGTTGCGATTAAAATAATTAAAGAGGCTCTCGGAATCGCTGCGACTCCCTTACTGGTAATCATTAAAGTCAAGCATATGAGCAACTGTTGCCCGAAGGACAGATCCATCCCCGCTGCTTGTGCTACAAAAATAGAAGCCAAAGAAAGGTAAAGTGTGGTGCCGTCCAGATTGAAAGAATATCCCGTAGGCACAACGAATGAAACGATTTTTCGCGGAACACCGAATTTTTCCATGTTCTGCATTACTACTGGAAGTGCAGCATCGGAACTTGTTGTAGCGAAAGCAATAGAAACCGGCTCCTTTATTGCAGCAATAAAACGTTTTATAGGAACTTTCATATACAGCGCAATTGGAAGCAGTACCAAAAGCATAAATGCGATGAGCGCACCATACAATGTGAGCAGCAACATAAAAAGATATTTCAGAATATCAATTCCCATATGGCCTACAGTATAAGCCATCGCAGCTCCTACCCCTATTGGTGCAAAATACATAATAATATGGGTATATTTAAACATAGTTTCCGCAAGACTGTCCATGAAATCTACCATCGGTTTTTTCTTTCTTTCGGGTAGTTGAGCCAGTCCTATACCAAAAATAACGGCAAATACAACAATCTGCAGCACCTGATTTTCATAAATGGATTTGATAATATTTTCAGGAAATACGTCACGGAAGAATGCTGTAGTTTTAAAAATCCAGTGTGCTGATTCGGGAATTTGTTCTAAGGCATGAAGGTCACTATCTTTAGAAGATGATGTCTTGGGAAGTTCATGTTGCGGAATTTTTGATGCATCAATTCCTACCCCTGCTTGGGTGATATTGATCGCAGCAAGACCAATAAATAGGGCAAGTGTAGTGGCGGTATAAAAATAAAGCAAGGACTTCCAGGCCATTCTGCCCACCTGTTTCAGATCAGAATGTCCAGCAATTCCGTATACCAAAGTAGCAAAGAGTATGGGGCCAACAATAGTTTTCACCAACCGAATAAATCCCTGACTCAGAGGTTGGAGGGACATGGCAACCCCTGGAAAATCTCTCCCTACAATTACACCTATTACAATACTGATCAGAATCCAGGTTGTTAGATTTTTTCTTCTGAAGGCATACACCAGCATGCCCAAAATCAACAAAAGGTGCCCATAAACCAACCATTCGGCCGGCACCGGGCTCATAAAATTGATTCCATGGAGAATTGCTGCAACCGTAAGGGTAAGGAAAGGGAAAATCTTCAAAATAGACTGCATAGAGGTTTTTTGTAAGCGTACAAATATACTTTTTTTTGTTAAAAAAAGGTTAAGAAAGCCAAATGGATTTCGGTTGAATAAATTCTAATATTAGTCGTTATGGTAAGGTTTACCCTGAAGAATTTGATCGGCACGGTACAATTGTTCAACAAAAAAAAGACGGATCATCTGATGTGTAAAAGTCATCTTGGAAAGGGACATTTTCTCGGTGCTTTTCTGGTAAACGGATTCGTCAAACCCATACGCACCCCCAATGATGAAATTGATTTTTTTCACGGAAAGATTCATCCAGTTTTCAATTTTATAAGCAAATTCACGACTGGTAAATTGCTTCCCCTTTTCATCCAGCAAAACGGTAATATCTGCATTGTCTATCGTGTGTAGCAAAAGTTTTGCTTCTTCTTTTTTCAGCTGTTCCGGAGTTAGGTTTTTTGCGTTTTTTACATCGGGAATTTCAATGATTTCAAAGTTCCAATGTTTAGGAAGGCGACTTTTGTAATAGTCAACCATTTCAGAAATTTCACGCAGGTCTGTTTTGCCGATGCAAAGCAAATTGATTCTCATTTCTTATCTTTGTTTCTGCAAATATAGTTTGAATGCCGATAAAAACGCCGAGATTCATTCGGAAAATACACGAGTATCTGGACGGGATTCACATTCCTTTTCTGGGGGTTTCACTGTGGAAAATGTTCGATATATACATTCAGGGAATTTTTAAAAATCAAATCGGAAGAAAAGCCGCCGCCATTTCGTGGAATTTTGTGTTTTCGCTTTTTCCTTTCATCCTTTTTCTCATTTCGATCCTACCTTATCTTCCGCATTACGACAAGCTCCAGTTCTATATTTTTGAAGTTCTGATGCACAGAATTTTCCCCGGCCGAATAGAGAGCGATGTTATTAGTTACATTCGGAGTACTATTATACCTAATTCCAGTTCTATAGGTAATATCACCATTATTCTGGCTCTGTTTTTTGCAACCAACGGAACGTTTGCTCTCATCGACGGTTTCAACGAGGAAAGCGATGTAAAACACCATGATGTGAAGGAATTCATCGTGGCTTTTTTCATCACAGTTGGATTCATCAGCGTGGTGCTACTCGCTATTTTCGGAGTGTATTATTCAGAAGTCGTGCTGAAGCTTTTCACGCCGGATTATGATATCTCGTGGTTTGTGGACAATCTTTCCAGAATTATCGGATTCATCTCTTTTCCGCTGTTTTATTTTATTTTATTAACCTTCTTTTATTGGGTAGGCACGGTGAAAATTACAAAATTCAAACAGGCTGTTCCGGGAGCTATTTTAACCACGATTCTTTTTGTTCTCACCACCTATCTTTTTGCCATTTATGCCAGAAATTTTGCAAGGTATAATGTCCTTTACGGATCGATTGGCACCATGATTTTGCTGATGGTTTGGGTAAACGTAAATGTTTATCTTCTGCTTTTTGGTAATGAACTGAATCTGGCCATACGAAGGGTAAGGTTGGATAAAATTATCTCTGACGAATTGCGTAAAGAAACCCAAAATTTCATCCCTGAACCTACTGAACCAGAAATTGACGAAGATCATCAAATTATGGTTGATCTCCCTGAAAAAAAAGAGCACAACCCTTAATTCTGCCCGACTGCCGCCGTATTTTTAGCGATATATTTCAGCCAAATGAATCCGGTAAATCCGGAAAGAACCGAGGCAATCAACACCGCAAATTTGGCTTCGTCCTGTAAATCGTGGTTACCCTTAAATGAAAGCAAAGCAATAAAAATCGACATGGTAAAACCAATTCCCGCAAGAAATCCGGCTCCTATGAGATGACTCCAACTACTATGGGCTGGCAACGAACTCATTTTTGATTTAATCGCAATAAAAGAAAACAAACTTATTCCAACGACTTTTCCCACCAGCAAACCAACGATAATTCCGTATCCCAATGTAGAAAAAAGTCCTTCCACCATTCCTGGTTTGAAGAGAATATTAGTGTTGGCGAACGCAAAAAGAGGCATAATGAAGAAATTCACCGGAGTGTGAAGCCTCTGCTCCAGTTTTTCTAGTGGTGATATTTTCGTTACTGAAACATTCGTAGGAATCGTGAAAGCCAGCAGTACGCCCGCAATAGTGGCATGAATTCCGGAATGGTGCATACAATACCAAAGGAAAATTCCCGGTACGAGATAAAAAATATGTCTAGAAACTTTAAAATAATTCAATAAAATAAGCAAAAGCAACATACCGCCGCTGAGCAGAAGATAAATCCAGTGCAATTCTTCAGTATAAAAAATGGCGATAACGAGAATAGCTCCCAAATCATCAATGATAGCTAAAGCTGCCAGAAATATTTTTACTGCAACAGGAACGCTTTTCCCCAGCATCGAAATAATGGCCAAAGCAAAGGCAATATCGGTAGCCATCGGAATGGCCCAACCTTTAGCATAAACTGTTCCGTTGTTGAAAATAAAATAAAATATCCCAGGAACCAGCATACCGCCAATAGCAGCAAATATGGGCAACGAAGCATTTTTGAAACTGGAAAGTTCGCCTTCTACAATTTCCCGTTTTATTTCAAGCCCGACGAGCAGAAAAAAAACAGCCATTAGCCCATCATTAATCCAGACCGAAACGGAATAGGCACCCAGCTGTGCATCAAGTAAATTCTGAAAGCTACTTCCAGCTGAAGAATTAGCAACAAGTAGGGAAATAAAAACACAAAACAGCAGAATTATGCCGGAAGATTGGCTGCTCTGGAAAAATCTTTGGAAATACTTTGTAATCTTCATTTATAATCTTTTTACCTTAGACACCCCATTAATATTTTTCAGGTGCTTAAAGGTTTCTTCCAACTGGCTTTTGTTGCGCACCTCCAAATTGATGGTCCCGGTGAAAATTCCGTCATTGGATGCGATAGTCATGCTTTTCATATCGATGCTCATGGAGTTGCTGATGACCTGGGTAATATCGTTAATCATTCCCATTCTATCCAACCCTTCTATTTCAATTTTCACACGGTTTTTGAAACTTTCTGCATTCACCCATTTGGCTTGCAGAACCCTATAATCATATTGTGCACGGAGATTGATGGCATTCGGGCAGTTTTCATTATGTACTTTTATTCCTTCCGAAATCGTAATGAATCCAAAGATTTTATCACCCGGAATTACGTCGCAGCATTTGGCATAGGTATAGTTTAATTTCTCTTCATCTTTCCCGAAAACCACCATATCGAGATTGCTTTGCGGAGCTTCTTCAAACTGATCATTTTTCTCGGGCGATTTCCGGAACCGGTTCAGAAGATTGTTAAAGACATTTTTGCTTTCCAGATATTTCCTTAAATCTCCTGTATCAAAAGTTCCGTCCTGAAACCCGAGGAAAAGTTCCTGAGATGTTTTCAGATTGAAATATTTCTGCATTCTGTTTACTTCCTGTTCGTTGAAGGTAATTTTGGCATGTCTCAGTTTGCGTTGAAGAATTTCTTTACCTTCCTGTACAAGGTGATTTTTCTGAGAATTGAGGAAATGCCGTATTTTGGATTTTGCTTTAGAAGTGACTACAAAATCCAGCCAATCGATCTTAGGTTTTTGATTTTGGGAAGACAAAATATCGACCTGATCACCATTTTTCAGAACATAGGAAATCGGCACCAGTTTACCGTTGACCTTCGCACCCAGACATTTAGTACCTAAATCAGAATGTACGGCAAATGCGAAATCCAGAGCAGTAGAACCAACAGGAAGTGTTTTAATTTCTCCTTTTGGAGTGAAGACAAAAACTTCTTTAGAATAAAGATTCAATTTGATATTGTCCAACAATTCTGTAGTGGAAAGGTTTTGTTGATTTTCCAGCACTTCGCGGATTTCCCTTACCCACTGTTCAAAATTTCTTTCATCAGGATTCGTCCGGAAACCCTCTTTGTATTTGTAATGTGCGGCAACCCCTTTTTCGGCAATATCATCCATTCTTTCAGAACGGATCTGTACTTCAATCCATTTTTTATCCGGTCCAAGAACCGTCAGATGTAAACTTTCATAACTTGTGGAGCGCGGTCTTGTAATCCAGTCGCGCATTCGCAGAGGGTTGCTGTGATAAAGATCTGTGACGATGGAATAAATCTTCCATGCGAGGAATTTCTCGTTTTTGGCGTCTGATTTATAAATAATTCTAATAGCATAATTATCAAAAACCTCTTCAAAAGAAACTCCTTGTTTCAGCATTTTACGATAAATGGACGAAATGGCTTTTGCCCTTCCTTTGATGGTAAAATTAAGGCCTTCTTCCTTCAGTCTTTCCGATACTTCTTTGGTAAATTCATCTATATATTTATGACGCTGTTCATTGGCGACCTCTAATTTTTCAACGATCTCATTATATACTTCCGGATTATTGTATTTCAGGGAAAGGTCTTCCAACTCAGATTTGATATTGTATAAACCTAATCGATGGGCCAAAGGGGCATAGATGTACACCGTTTCTGACGCTATTTTCTTCTGTTTATCGGGTCGCATACTTTCCAGCGTCCGCATGTTGTGAAGCCTGTCTGCAATTTTGATCAGAATCACCCTGAAATCTTCTGATAGTGTGAGTAAAAGTTTCCGATAATTTTCAGACTGGATGGAAATGTTCTGGTGGTTCATGATCGAAATCTTCGTGAGCCCATTGACAATATCGGCAATTTTGTCTCCAAACATTTTTTTCAGGTCATCATAAGTATATTCGGAATCTTCAATCACATCATGAAGCAACGCACAAGCAATAGAAGTAGCGCCGAGCCCGATTTCGTTGGCAACAATTTTTGCCACTTCTATAGGATGGTATATATAGGGTTCACCCGTTTTCCTGCGCTGGTCTTTATGGGCATCCAATGCAACATCAAACGCTTTGCGAATCAATTTGTTATTTTCCTCATCCAGCGTTCGGTAGGTATTTGAAATCAGGTCGCGGTAGCGGGCGAGAATTTCCTTATTTTCCTGTTCTAAATCGTAAACCATTTGTGAATATACTTTTAACAGGCTAAAATACTAAAAAAAGAAAGCATAATTCTCTTCACTAAGAAGAAAAATTTCTACTTTTTATCGGTTATTTTAGTTGATAAAAATGAATTTATAATTTCCCTTTCCGAATTTCTTCCAATACTTCCGGATCCTGAAGCGTGGACATATCGCCGAAATCCGTGAAATTACCTTCTGCAATTTTTCTTAAAATCCTTCTCATAATTTTCCCCGAACGGGTTTTGGGAAGTGCCTCAACAAACTGAATTTTGTCCAGTTTAGCAATTGGCCCTATTGAATCAGAAATTAAAAGATTGATTTCATTTCTCAGATTTTCCCGATCTCGGATTTCTCCGCTTTCTTTCAAGGTTACAAAACCATAGAGAGCACTCCCTTTGATGTCGTGTGGATATCCTACAATTGCGGATTCTGCAACGGCCGGATGCTGATTGATACTGTCTTCTATCGGAGCCGTTCCCAAATTGTGTCCGGAAACAATGATGATATCATCCACACGCCCTGTAATCCTGTAATATCCTGTTTCATCGCGAAGTGCGCCATCTCCCGTAAAATATTTCCCCGGAAATGCGGTAAAATAAGTTTCTTTATACCGCTGATGATCGCCCCAGATGGTGCTTGCAATTCCGGGCCACGGGAAACGGATACACAGATTTCCATCGACCTGATTTCCGGTAATTTCGTTTCTTTTGTCATCCATAAGTACCGGCTGAATTCCCGGAAGCGGAAGCGTGGCATAGGTTGGTTTTGTAGGTGTAACAAACGGAATTGGCGAGATCATAATACCCCCTGTTTCGGTTTGCCACCAAGTATCAACAATCGGGCATTTTCTTTTTCCAACATGATCATTATACCAGTGCCAGGCTTCATCATTGATAGGTTCACCCACGGAACCAATCACACGAAGGCTGGACAAATCATGCTTTTCCACCCATTCTGAAGATTCTTTGGCTAATGCCCGAATCGCTGTTGGTGCCGTGTAAAACTGAGTCACTTTATGCCGGTCGATCACTTTCCAGAAACGATCGGGTTCAGGATAAGACGGTACGCCTTCAAACATCACGGTGGTGGCACCATTGGCCAATGGACCATAGAGAATATAAGAATGTCCCGTAATCCAGCCAATATCTGCGGTACACCAGTACACATCATTTTCCAGATAATTGAAAACATTTTTAAAAGTATAAGCCGTAAATACCATGTATCCTGCTGTGGTATGCAGCATGCCTTTTGGTTTTCCTGTGGAACCGGAAGTGTACAGAATAAACAAAGGATCTTCAGCATCCATTATTTTGGAAACAAAATCCGGAGAAGCTTTTTCATACAACGGTTCCAGCCAGAGGTCTCGGCCTTCCGTCATATTTACTTCGCTTCCGGTTCTTTTTACCACCAGAACTTTTTCTACCGTAGGGCATTTTTCCACGGCTTTATCTACAATTCCTTTCAGGTCGATGGTTTTATTTCCCCGATAACTTCCATCGGAACAAATAATCAGTTTTGCCTCACAATCATTAACTCTGGAGGCAATAGCAGAATCTGAAAATCCCGCAAAAATAACGGAATGTACAGCGCCCATTCTTGCGCAGGCGAGCATGGATACGGCCAGTTCCGGAATCATAGGAAGATAGATACAAACGCGGTCGCCTTTCTGAACTCCTAAGTCTGCAAGAACATTCGCCATTTTGCAGACTCTTTCATGAAGTTCACGATAGGAAATATGCTGCGGTGATTCATTGAGGTCATTAGGTTCCCAGATAATGGCGGTTTTGTCGCCGCGGGAGGCCAGATGACGGTCAATGCAATTTTTGGTAATGTTTAGTTTTGCGTTTTTAAACCATTTGATTCTGGCTTCTTCCATGTCAAATTCCACCACTTTAGTCCATCGCTGATACCAGACGAAACCTTCTTCGGCGATCTTGTCCCAGAATTTTTTTGGGTTTTTAATGGATTTCCGGTACTGTTTAAAATAATCCGGCAGGCTGTCGATATACAGATTTTTCATTTTAAATTGATGTGAAGATTGATCTGATAAAAGTAATTAATTTTTCTCTCTTTTGGTTTTGAATCTTCAACTTTTAATACCTGCGAAACTTCACCCGAACTTCAACCTGACTTTTATTGTCTAAATTTGCACCTTTATTGTTAGAAAATGAAAAAAACAGCCAAACGGATTATGGTGTTCTTTCTTCTGTTTATTTTAGCGTTAGCGTTGACTGGATATTTCGTTCTCAACCAACCTCATTTTGGAAAAGCTCCTTCAGGAAAGCGTATGGAACGTATTCTGAAATCTCCACATTATAAAAACGGGCGGTTCGACAATTTAAATGCCACGCCTCAACTTGCTGAAGACACCTCGATGCCGGAAGTGATATTCCGTTTTCTCTTCGGGAAAACTCCCGATAAAACGCCGTCAAAAGCTTTTCATTTTCAAAAAACTGATCTACACCAGCTCAGTCCGGAGCAAAATGCTTTTGTCTGGATGGGACACTCTTCCTATTTCATGCAAATTGAAAGAAAAAAAATCCTGGTTGATCCCGTACTGAGTGGTTATGCGTCGCCATTTTCTTTCACCGGAAAAGCTTTTGCGGGAAGCGATGTGTATCAGACTGGGGACATTCCGGAGCTGGATTATCTCATCATTACGCACGATCATTGGGATCATCTGGATTACAACACCGTACTGAAGTTATTTCCGAAGACAAAGAAAATCATTACCGGACTTGGCACAGG
>JAEYOX010000072.1 GCA_023411265.1 Bacteroidota bacterium
TATATGCTGTTGTATGCTTGGCTTTATTTTCTACTGCATACCATGCACAGGAAACATTACCTTATTACCATCAATACCTTTTCGACGGTGATTTTCTTTTTAATCCCGCGCAGTATGGTAAAACAGACTATGTACATGTCAACGCTAATTACCAGAAACAGTTTGCTTCCCTGAGCGAGTCTCCTAACGTACAAAGTGTGGGGATGCATGCGAATATCTTCGATAGGGTGGGTGCCGGTTTTTCGGTATATAGAGATCAGAATGGTCCTATCTCAGCCGGAGGAATTACGCTGGGTGCTTCTTATTTCATCCCCATCAGTGATGAGGGGGAAAGAAAAGACCAGTTCTCTTTCGGTACCAGCGTAACAGCGGCTAATTTCAATTTTGATTATACAAAACTCAATGTGGATCAACAGAACGATCCACTGCTGCAGGGAGATAACAGCATCTTCATGATGTATGCCAACTTCGGTCTTGCAGCTACTTATAGAAATATTTTTGCAGGTGCTTCTATTACAGATATCGCACTGAGCAATGACAGAGACCTGGTAAACAACCGTGAACCATCGCCCATTAAGATTTTCCTCAATCTGGGATATGACTGGTACCTATCCGAAGGATTTTTTGTGACGCCATCTGTTTTAATGAATCTGAATACCAACTCCTCCATCATGCTGGACGGAAATTTGATGGGAACAGTGAAAACTGATTTCAACTCTTTTTCGGCAGGAGCAAGTTTCAGATATGTCCAGAACAGATTCGATACGCAAAGCCTTGCCATTTCCCCGGTAGTGAAAGTAAATCTGAACAATTTTATGATCGGTGCTACTTACAATATCGGTTTGTCTGATATTGCAGAATTCGGTGGAAGCAGTTTCATGATTGGTCTCGGATACAATTTTGACAACTTTATTAATGTACGCGGATACAGATATTAAAATAACAGTTTAACAATAAACTTGAGCCCCGGATTTTTCGGGGCTTTATTAATGATATACGTTCATATCCCATTTTGCAGACAGAAATGCAGCTACTGCAATTTTCATTTTTCCACTTCGCTTTCTTTGAAGGATGAACTGCTCAAAGCTCTGAAAAAAGAAATCGGACTTCGGAAAAATGAACTTGATTCCGGCAGCCTCAAGTCACTCTATTTCGGAGGGGGTACTCCTTCTATTCTCTCTTCGGAGGAAATCAAGATGCTTTCGGATGAAATACTGAAGTATTTCGATTTTGATTCTGATATTGAAATTACTCTGGAAGCCAATCCTGATGATCTCAATAAATCATTTTTGAAAGGACTTTCAGAGACGGTTGTTAATCGCCTGTCGGTAGGTACCCAAAGTTTTCATGATGAAGATTTACAACTGATGAACAGAATTCATACAGGAGCAGAAGCGGAAGATGCTATTAAACGGGCTCAGGATAGTGGATTTCATAACATCAGTTTGGATCTGATTTACGGATCTCCTGTATCAGATTTTGGGGTTTGGAAGAGCAATCTTCAGAAGGCTGTTTCCCTGGAAGTGCCTCATATTTCCTCTTACGCCCTTACCGTTGAGCCAAGAACCGCTTTAAATTCATGGATCAGCACACAGAAAGTTCCTGCTCCGAAAGATGAAGAACAGCAAAAAGAGTTTCATTATATGTCTGAATTTCTGAAAGGTAATGGTTTTATTCATTATGAAATCTCCAATTTTGCAAAGCCAGGATGCTATTCCAGCCACAACACAGCCTATTGGAACAATGCGCCTTATCTCGGCATCGGACCCTCTGCTCACTCTTACAACGGATCGAACAGGCGAAGCTGGAATGTGGCCAATAATACCCTTTACATCAAAAGTCTGGCGGAGCATCATCTTCCTTCGGAAACGGAAATTCTTTCTGAAAATGACCGTTATAATGAAATCATGATGACAGGCCTCCGAACTGCTTCGGGAGTAAATATACAAATGCTTCGGCAATGTTTTTCACCAGAAATTATACATCATTTTGAAACAGAAAAAGCAAAAGGTTTGCAATCGGGAGTATTGGAAATAGCAGAAAATCATCTTTTCATCCCAGAAGATAAATGGTTTTTGGCAGATGGTATCGCTTCAGATTTATTCATTCTATAAATTCTATCTAACTTTTCACTTAAAAAAATGGTATTTTTGTCTCAAATTCGTCAGTTTTGAGAAAAAATAAACAGGATTTTTCCCATCTTCATCCGGATCAGCCTATCGGTATTTTTGATTCCGGAGTCGGTGGTTTGACCGTGACTAAAGAGATCAAAAGGGTGTTGCCTCATGAAAATCTGATCTATTTCGGAGATACCAAGCATCTGCCATACGGGGATAAATCCAAAGAAGCCATTGCGGGATATGTGTCCAGAATCACGCGTTTTCTGTTGGAGAAGAACTGCAAGGCCATCGTGATTGCGTGTAACACCGCCACTGCCAATGCGCTGAAAGAGGTGCTGGAAATCACAGAAGGTAAAGTTCCGGTGATTGATGTCATCAGTCCTGTGGCGGAAAAAGTAGCGTATGAAATTCATACCAATGTCGGCGTTATTGCTACGAAAGCTACGGTAAGTACGGGAATTTACAGAAAAAGTATCCGAAAACACAACAGGTTTATCCATGTAGATGAACTAGCGACACCTCTTCTGGTACCGGTAATCGAAGAAGGATTTAAGAATCATCCGGTAACGCATTCTATTATTTATAACTATTTAAGCAATGCCAAACTGAAGAATATCGAAACACTGGTGTTGGGATGTACTCATTACCCTTTGTTGCTTCATGAGATTAAGCAGTTTTACGGAAATCGTGTCCGCGTTATTGATTCGCCCCGGATTGTAGCAGATCATCTTAAAAATTTGCTTGAACAGCACCATTTGCTTCACAGCAAAAACCCTGATCCTGAATATCATTTTTATGTTTCGGATCTTACGAAGAATTTCGAGAAAATATCC
Source organism: Bacteroidota bacterium (assembly GCA_023411265.1). Classification (GTDB taxonomy): domain Bacteria; phylum Bacteroidota; class Bacteroidia; order Flavobacteriales; family Weeksellaceae; genus Chryseobacterium_A. The sequence goes on from JAEYOX010000072.1 coordinate 2,954, forward strand.
AAAAAAATCTTTGGCAATGGTATTCGTCTGGAGCTTAGAGTACTGTAAATGAGTTATTTTTTTCTTTTCAAATCCAGATCTTCAAAATCAAAACTGAAATCCGTAATATCAGAAATCGGTTTCATTTGTATGGTTTGCGCTTTTCCGTTTTCGTCATAATTAAAAATAAGGAATGCGTCCGCATCATAGCTTCTGTCGTCCCACCTGGCAATAAAAGTATTGTGGGAGTAGGGAATTAAATCCCCTTGCAGCCGAGGAGAAGTCTTGCAGAGAATACGGTATTTTTTCCCTGTTTCAGTAATTTCTATATCTCCAAACCATGCATCGGTATAAATGCCGGTAAATTGCTCCGGTTTAGGATGAAGGTTTTTATTTTTCCCAAAAGTTTCTGCCTGGATGTAGATTTCCTTCTTTTCCTTGTCTTTATCTGCGAAGTATTTCGTCATTCTTTCGTCATAGGTCTTCAGCCAGTTGCGGTCTTCAATGCCCAGATACGCATCTTTCACCGTATTGGTAATAGTGTTGAATGCAGCACCACTTTGCTGATTGGTGAGTACCACAATGCCGAGTTTCAGGTCCGGAATCAGAGTAAATAGGGTAACCGTTCCGATTAATCCACCACTGTGCTGTACCTGTTTGTGGCCTTTTACATCGCTGATGAACCATCCGAGTCCGTAGCCGTAATGTTGGGTGTCATACGGATTTTTCAGTGCTACAGTGGAGGGCATCTGGATTTGCCATAGCTGTTGAATCTGCTTATCCGAAACAAGTTTTTTCCCGTCTTTGGTCGTGAATCCGTTCATAAGAAATTCTGCCCAAGTCAGCATGTCGGTTACGTTGCTCATTATTCCGCCTGCTGCGTTGGCGGTTTCATTCCAGTCGTGCGGAACCTGTATGGCTTTTCCGTTTACCGGTGCATGAGCGTCAATTTTATTGCTGATATGTTTCGCACGGTTGTAACTTCCGAAACTTTGGTGCATTCCCACCGGTTTCATAATACGCTGTTCGATAAATTCTGCCCAGCTCAGTCCCGAAACCCGGGTTATTACTTCTCCGGCCACAATGAACATAATGTTGTTGTAATCCATTTTGTTTCTAAAGCTGTGTTTGGGTTTCAAATACCGGACGTTATGCACAATATCCGCAATGGTAAGCGTTCCGCCCTCGGGAAAAAACATTAAATCTCCCTGTCCTAAACCGAGGCCTGCTCTGTGCGTAATCAGATCTTTTACCGTCACCTCCTGACTGGCGTACGCATCATACATTTTAAATTCAGGAATATGCTTCGTTACTTTATCATCCCAATTCAGTTTTCCTTCATCTGCCAAAATGGCGAGTGCCACTGCTGTGAACGCCTTTGAGTTGGAGGCAACGCCTACCAGTGTATTTTCGTTCATCCTTTGTTTGGTGGTGAGGGATGCCAGTCCGTGGCCTTTGGAATACACCACTTTACCGTCTTTTATAATGCCTACCGACATTCCGGGAACATCAAAGGTTTTCAGTGTATTCTGCACCAGATCATCAAGTTGCTTCTCGTTGATTTGTGCCAACGCGAAAAAAGAAAGGAAAATCAGAATTAAAGAAAAATTTAATTTCATTTTAAGAGAATTGGTTTTTCCAAAGATAAGGTTTTCCGTAACTTTGTAAAAATCTATAGTAAGGAATGGAGACAAAAAAAGAATTTTTTCTGGAGTGTTACGAGTTGGGTATTATCAAATTCGGTAAGTTCACTTTAAAATCAGGGATTGAAAGCCCTTTCTATGTGGATTTGCGACCTTTGGCTTCAGATCCGAAAATTCTGAAAAAGCTGGCCAATTATATGCTCGAAATGCTGCCTCTGGATAATTTCGATCTGATCTGTGGAGTTCCTTACGCTGCTCTTCCTATGGCTACCGCCATGTCGCTGGAAAGTTATCTGCCCTTAATTATTAAAAGAAAAGAAGCCAAACAGCACGGAACCAAAAAAATGATTGAAGGTCTATACCGGAAAGGCCAGAATTGTCTTTTGGTGGAAGATGTCATCACCTCCGGAACGTCACTTCTGGAAACCATACCGGAGATAGAAAATGAAGGAATATCCGTGTCAGATATCGTTGTGGTTCTCGACAGACAACAGGGTGGTAAAGAACTGCTGGAAAGCAGAGGTTTCCGGGTTCACACGCTGTTCAACATCACAGAGGTTTGCGCTATTTTAAAAGAAGAAGGTAAACTAGATGATGAGGAAATAAGCCGGATTAATGATTTTCTGTCCGGAAATATTGTGAAATTTGAAGACCCGAAACATCTTACCTACGAATATAAACTGGAAAATCTGGAGCATTCCAAAGCCAAAAAGCTACTGGAAATAGCTCTTGAAAAAAAGTCCAACCTTATTGCTTCGGCGGACGTCCTTACTACAAAAGAATTGCATGAATTTGCAGAAAAAACTGGTCCTCATATTGTAGCACTCAAAACCCATATGGATGTAATTACCGATTTTGATTACGACCAAACCATCATTCCGCTGATTGATATCGCGGCGAAACACAATTTCATGTTGATGGAAGACCGTAAATTTGCGGATATTGGCAATACTCAGGATCTCCAGTATTCTTATGGAATGTACAAAATATCCAACTGGGCAGATTTAATCACGTCTCATGTCATCGGGGGTTATTCCGCTCTAGACTATTTCCATAATTCCGGCGTTATCGCTATTTTGGGAATGTCTTCGGAAGGAACGCTCACGGATAAAAATTACCGTGATGAAGCTACTAAAATAGCGCAGTCGCATCCCAATATTATCGGCGGAGTGGCTCAGAATGAGTTGCCGGAAGAGTTGCTGCTATTCACGCCGGGAGTAAATATGGAAACATCAGGCGACGGCAAAGGGCAGCAGTACAATACACCCGATCATGTTTTCAAAAATCTTCATACCGATTTTATCATCGTAGGCCGCGGAATTTACAAAGCAGAAAACCCTGAACAAGCTGCACTTTCCTATAAAATTGCCGGTTGGGCAGCATATGAAGCAAGTTTAAACTGATGCTGAGAATTTGATCAGAATTATGCTGAATCGGGAAATCATCCTTTCGCAGAGAATGTTAATTTTATATGATCCTGAACAGGTTGCTGAGAATACTGTAATAAAGAAATATCCTGCACCAAAACCCTGTTCCGGTAATGATTTCCTGCAAAACGGCTTTCCAGAACTTCGGCTGCAATTCCTGTTTCTGAAAGCCTGATTTCGTGCGGATACCAAAGATTTTTATGAAGTTGTAATGTATTTTTCTGATTTTCTGAAAGGACATTTACTTCGCCGAAAAGCCTCGCAACATAAGCGTTTTTTGGATTTCTGTACGTTTTTTCTGCAGGATCGTGCTGCAGGATTTCTCCGTTTTTCAGAATGATGATTTCATCCAGCCAGGGCATGACTTCTTGAATTTCATGGGTGGAGATAAGAATGGTAATATAATTTTTTTTTGCGAAGCCGAAAAGCCGTTCGCGAAGTTCAGATGTCCTGAAGAAATCAATACTGCTGAAAGGTTCATCCAATAATAGTAGCTTGGGAAGTTTCGCCAACGCTCTGGCAATAGCGACACGCTGCTGTTGTCCGCCGCTGAGAAACTGTGGCTTTTCCAATGCAAATTCCTCCATCCCTACTACGTGCAATAGTTCCAGGATTTTATTTTTTTTCCCCGCAAGATCAGTATTGGATAAAAATTTCCCTACATTGTCGTACACGTTAGCATAAGGCATCAGATCGTATTGTTGCGACACCAGTTTCATATCGGGTTCTCCTGGAACAATATTACCCTTCGGGCCATGAAGTTTTCTTCCCGAAAATACAATATCTCCTGACTGCCAGTCCAGTGATCCGTAAATGAGGTTCAGTAAAGTGGACTTTCCGCAGCCGCTTTCGCCGGCGAGGGCCACGATTGTACCCTCTGTGATCTGAAGATTCAGATGCTGAAAAAGCTTTTTCTCCTGGTGATAAGAAAAATGCAGATTTTTGATTTCTAAAAGCATAAGACAAAACTAACATTTTTATAAATAAAATTAATTTCTTAGTTTAGCCCAGCCTCAAATAATTACATTATAAAATAGTTAAATATGAAAAACAAATTTTTTATTACTGCCTTGTCACTAGGACTTTTGTCAGCTGTTTCATGCGGAAAAGACAAACCCGTTACCAATGAAGTTTCCGAAGTAGAAACCACACAGGACGGAACAATGTATCAGGTGGATACCCAGGAGAGCCACATAGAATGGAAAGGATTTAAAGTATTTAAAAGTGAAAATACAAGCCATTTCGGAACCATCAGATTTGAAAGCGGTGAAATTACAATGAAAGACGGAATGCTGGAAAGCGGAAAATTTGTTGCCGACATGAATTCTTTGGAAAACGAGGATTTAAAAAACGATGCAGAGCAGAAAGCTAAACTGGAAGGTCATTTGAAATCAGGAGATTTTTTTGAGGTAGAAACGTATCCAACTGCCACATACGAAATTACAAAAGTAACCAGTGGGGTAACCGGTGATTATAACACAATGATTGACGGCAACTTAACTTTGAAGGGAGTTACCCAACCTGTGTCCTTCAATGCCAATGTTACTGTTAATGAAGGGATTGTAACCATTGCTACCGAACCTAAAGATATTATGAGAGAAGATTATGGGGTGAAGTTTCAGGTTCCGGTACAGAACGGTCTGATTAAAAATGAGGTGAATGTTCAGATGTTGATAAAAGCAACCGCTTCGCAATAATTTTTCAGAGTTTATAAATGATCAGGAGGCGCATCTAAGGATGCGTCTTTTTTTGTATTTTTGCAGACTAATGACAACCCAAAGCATGATTGAAAAGTTGGATACGCTGCTTGCTGAGGTCAGCAGTTTCAATGCAGCAGAACAAGAGGAAATTGAAAAGTTCCGGATTCGGTACAGCGGTAAAAAAGGAATACTGAATGATCTGTTCGATCAGTTTAAACAAGTGCCGAATGACCAGAAAAAAGAAGTCGGCCAAAAAATCAATGCGCTGAAACAGGCTGTTGCAGCCAAGCTGGAAATGCTGAAAAGTGCATCGTCGGTATCTGAGGTTGCAGAAAAGGAAGATCTCACCAAACCGGGATTTCCCCTAACGTTGGGTTCGCGACATCCGATCAGTCTGGTAAAAAACAGAATTATAGAAATTTTCAAATCTATTGGTTTTGCTGTAGCGGACGGCCCGGAAATAGAAGACGACTGGCATAATTTCAGTGCGCTCAATCTGCCCGAATATCACCCTGCCCGCGATATGCAGGATACTTTTTTCATTGAAAAAGACCCCGATGTATTGCTCCGAACCCATACTTCTTCAGTGCAAATCCGCTATCTCGAGAATAATGAACCGCCCATCAGAATCCTTTCTCCCGGAAGAGTGTTTCGGAATGAAGCAATTTCAGCCCGTTCACACTGTATTTTCCATCAGATCGAAGGACTTTATATTGATGAAAATGTAAGTTTTGCTGATTTGAAGCAGACCATTCAGTATTTTACAACAGAGCTTTTCGGAAAATCGAAGATCAGGATGAGACCTTCTTATTTTCCTTTCACAGAGCCCAGTGCTGAAGTGGATGTCTATTGGGGACTGAACTCAGAAACGGATTACAGAATTACCAAAGGAACCGGTTGGCTCGAGATTATGGGCTGCGGAATGGTAGATCCGGCGGTGTTGCAAAATGTCAATATTGATGCCGATAAATATTCGGGATATGCCTTCGGGATGGGAATTGAACGTATCGTGATGCTGCTGTACCAAATGAATGACATCCGAATGTTTTTCGAAAATGACGTTCGAATGCTGGAGCAGTTTAAAACTTCATAAATTAAAAAACAACACCCTAAAAAGTGTTGTTTTTTTTATCAATAATAGTTATTACTTACGGAACGCTAAAGGATATTTAACATTCTGGTATTGGTTTAAATCTGCTTTCAGCGAACCTACTGCCAATTCTGCTTTTACGGAGATAGGTATATGGTTTCTGTCGTTGCTCACCCAAAGAGTCACCCCTTCTTTTTCCCGGAAAACTCTTCCGCTCTTCACTAACGGGATGATTTTCAAACAACTGATGGTTCCGAACTTTGTTTTTACATTTTCCACTCCGGCAACTCTCAATTGGAAAGGAAACATTTCATCGTCAATCCATACATTCAGATTTTTGACGGTTCCCACTTTCAGTTCACTGGAATCCAAAGTTCTGAGATAGTAAAAAGCAGACAGCATGTCCTGAACACCTTTTACCGATTTAATGGTTTTGGAACCGTTGGCAGGATTTTTCTTGTCGGTCAGTACCAGAGTCTGGTTAGCATGATTAAAGGCAGTGTGCAGATGCTGGCTGTAGCTTCCTTCCTGTACATTTCGGATGTAATAGCTGGGCAAGCCGGTTTCCTGGCTAATGTAGCTTTCATATACATCCTCTACCTTAAAGAAAGTGCGCACAATTCCCGTGGTTCTTCCTACACCTTTCACGTGAAGATGAGGTCTATTCTGATAATTGGTTTTCACAGCAGTTAAGGTGGCCGTTCCTGCATTCAAAATTCCATAATGTATTCTATAATTCAGCACCTCTCCGGAATTGATATTTCCCAGATTTTGTGCATAAAATAAACTGCTTAAAAGCAGCAGTATGAGATATAAATTCTTTTTCATGCCTAATGTTTTACAAATAGTTTGCCACAATGATACGACTGAGTTTGCTGACTTTTATCAGTGGAATTTGGGGATGATTAGCCTAGTACACTTCCTTCATTTTCATTAAATTTTAGTAATTTTGCATTGTTTTTTACAACAAATTTTTTAAATCAACTGAATGATTATTACCGATTTACTGATTATAGGAGCCGGGCCAACCGGACTTTTTACAGTTTTTGAAGCAGGACTACTGAAAATAAAATGTCATATTATTGATGCACTGCCGCAACCCGGCGGACAGCTTGCTGAACTTTATCCAAAGAAACCCATTTTTGATATTCCGGGCTTTCCATCCATTAATGCAGGCGAGCTTGTTGATAATCTCATGGAGCAGATCAAGCAGTTTCAACCAGGATTTACCCTTTCTGAAACCGCTGTTTCTCTACAGAAAATTGATGACGATTGGTTCGAAGTGATTACCAATAAAGGAACCGTGCACCGTGCCAGAGCTGTTGCCATTGCAGGAGGTTTAGGAACTTTTGAGCCCAGAAAACCTGATCATCTGGAAAATCTCTCTCAGTTTGAAGAAAACGGAGTAGAATATTTCGTGAAAGATCCTGAACATTTCAGAGATAAAAAAGTAGTAATTGCCGGAGGTGGAGATTCCGCACTGGATTGGACTATTTTTCTTGCTAATGTGGCCAGTGAAGTTACCCTGATTCACAGAAGAAATGAGTTCCGCGGTGCTTTGGATTCTGTTGAAAAAGTACAGGCATTGAAAGATCAGGGGAAAATTAATCTGATGACTCCCGCCGAGGTTCGCGAATTGAAAGGAACCCATCATCTGGAAGAAATAACGGTGGATGTCAACGGTGAACTGCATTCTATTTCTACAGATTTCTTTATTCCGCTTTTTGGATTAACTCCGAAACTTGGAGACATTGCCAACTGGGGACTGGAAATTGAGAAAAATGCAATCAAGGTCAATAATGCGCTGGATTATCAGACCAATGTAGAAGGCGTTTATGCTATTGGCGATATCAACACCTATCCGGGAAAAATGAAACTGATTCTTTGCGGTTTTCATGAAGCTACACTGATGTGTCAAAGCGTGTACAGCCGTATGAATCCCGGAAAAAAATTCGTCCTGAAATATACCACGGTGAGCGGTGTTGATGGTTTCGACGGAAGCCGTAAAGAAGCCGAAAAAGCAGTGGTAAAGAAAATTGATTAATTTTTATGTCAGACATTACAGTAAAAATAAAAGACCGGGAAGGTGTGCTGCACGAAGTAGCTGCACCTACTGATATGTCGATGAATCTGATGGAAGTCATCCGCGCCTATGAACTGGCGGAAGAAGGAACTATCGGAGTTTGTGGCGGAATGGCCATGTGTGCGTCCTGCCAGGTGTACGTGGTGAACGGTGCTGAAAACCTGACCGAAATGGGCGACGAAGAAGAAGCCATGTTGGGTGAAGCTTTTCACACCCGTGAAAATTCCAGATTGGGTTGCCAGATCCATATTACTGAAGACATCGAAGGGTTGGAAGTGGAAATCGCTCCTTATCCTTAATTATAAAAAAACATAGCATGGAAATAAACCGTTATCTGGATTCTACGTATCTGAAAACGCCTGAACAATCGGGTTTGTCTGAAGATGAAACTTTACAGACTGTTTTTGAACTGACCGATGAGGCCATTGAAAATAATATTTTTGCTGTCATGATTCGTCCGGATTATGTGAAACAGGTCCGGAATTATCTTGCTGATAAAAAAACAGCGGTAAAAGTAGGGACCGTTATTGGTTTTCACGAAGGAACGTATTCTACTGAAGAAAAACTTTCTGAAGCGCGAAAAGCCATTGAGGACGGTGCAGATGAACTTGATTTTGTACTGAATTACACTGAATTTCTGAAAGGAAATCTGGATCTGGTAAAAAATGAAGTTATTGAAACAACACAATTATGCCTGAAGCACGGTAAGATTGCGAAGTGGATTATCGAAATTGCGGCTTTAAATGATGAACAGATTGCTGAGATGACCAAGAACATTTCCGGTTGGATCACAGAAAATTTCCCCGGAAAAGAAGAAATGGTTTTTGTAAAATCCTCCACAGGTTTTTATGAAACCGAAGACGGGAAACCCAACGGAGCCACTTTCGAAGCCATCAGAATCATGCTGGATCATGCAGGTAAACTTCCCGTGAAAGCTGCCGGCGGCGTCCGTACTCCGGAAGATGCCGAAAAAATGATTTCCATGGGCGTACAGCGCATCGGAACTTCCTCAGCCAAAGCACTGATCAGTAAAGGAGCAGCAGAAGGGAATTATTAATTCTGCGAATTTATTTAAAATACAATACACCAAACCACAGTCGAAAGCTGTGGTTTTTATCTTTCCGAAAATTCGTTTTCCTGATAAAAAGCGGCGGTTTCAGCAATCAAATCTTCCATTTCGACAAGCGTGAACACTTCCAGAAAACGTCTTTTGAAATCTTTGAAATGAGGAATTCCCCTAAAATAATTGCTGTAATGCTGTCGCATTTCCAGAAGTCCGGTTTTTTCGCCTTTCCATTCTGCGCTCCATTCAGCATGCTGTCGCACCGCTTCCAGCCTTTCTGAAACAGAGGGTTTTCTGAGCAGAGTTCCGGTTTCGAAAAAATGTTTTATTTCATTAAAAATCCAGGGGTAGCCAATCGCAGCACGGCCGATCATCATACCGTCGCAGGCATATTTGTCTTTATATTCCAGTGCTTTTTCCGGAGAATCAATGTCACCGTTTCCGAAAATGGGAATTTCAATATTAGGATTTTGTTTTATCCTCGAAATATGTTCCCAGTCGGCTTCGCCTTTATACATTTGCGCTCTTGTTCTGGCATGAATGGTTAGCGCTTTGATGCCGGTTTCCTGAAGTCTTTCGGCTACTTCATCAATATTGATGCTATCATGATCCCACCCCAATCTCGTTTTTACTGTTACGGGAAGTTGAGTAGAACGTACCACTGCTTTGGTAAGGCGAACCATTGAATCGATGTCTTTTAAAACACCAGCGCCAGCACCTTTGCAGACTACTTTTTTGACGGGACAGCCAAAATTGATGTCCACCAAATCGGGCTGAACAGTTTCCACAATTTTTGCAGACAACGCCATCGCTTCCTCATCGCCACCGAAAATCTGAATACCAACAGGTCTTTCATAATCGAAAATATCCAGCTTTTTGCGGGATTTAATAGCGTCCCGGATCAATCCTTCCGAAGAAATAAATTCGGAATACATCAGTTCTGCACCGTGCATTTTACAAAGCCGGCGAAAAGGCGGATCGCTCACATCCTCCATCGGAGCAAGCAATAATGGAAATTCGGGAAGGGAAATATTGCCGATTTTTAACATTCCGCAAAGATAAGGTTTATGAAATATTTTATCTCAAAAAATAAATGTTGCAAAACTGTAAAGTC
>JAEYOX010000041.1 GCA_023411265.1 Bacteroidota bacterium
TAATAATCGTATTGGGTTCCAGTTTTCTTTTGCTGAGCCAGATCCATAACAGTCCTAAAAGCGGAGCTAAGAAGATGATAAAAAATGCTCCTCCGGAATTATTAACGCCATTCGGATCCAGACCTAATAAATCTTTGTTCAGGTTTTTTGCTGCGAAAATACTCAGCGATCCACCGCTCTGTTCATAAATGCCCCAAAAAAGGATAGAAAACAGAATAAAAATCAACGCAGCCCACAATTTTTTACGTTGTTCCGGTGTCACTTTAGACATTTCATAAAACAGATAAAACAACGTTAAAGGCCCGATGGTGTACATGAAATAATCGGTATACTCCGTTTTTGCCACCATAATCATAATTAACGGAATGAAAACGAGAGACAACAGATATACCCCATATTCTTTCCATTTCGGGATGATGGTTGTAATATCCGAAAGCGGATGTCCGGGCTGAAGGCCAATTGTTCCGAGCGTTTTTTGAGTAAATACAAAATTGACCAAACTGATGACCATGACTATAGCTGCCAGACCAAAAGCTACGTTCCAGCGGATTCCTTCGGGAATGATTTCGCCGAAAAGTTCTCCTTTTCCGATGGCAATACATAAATATCCGCCTAATAATGCGCCTAAATTAATACCGGCATAGAAGAGCGAAAATCCTGCGTCTGCCCGTGAATCGTTGGGTTTATAAAGCTGTCCCACCATAGAAGAAATATTCGGTTTAAAAAAGCCAGTTCCCACCACGGTGAATGCAATTCCTAAAAAGAAGAATTGGTGCGGATCTGTAGCCAGAATTAAACTTCCGACAATCATTAACAATCCACCCCAGAAAAGAGATTTTCGAAACCCCAGGATTTTATCGGCAAAAAGTCCGCCCACAAAAGTGAACGCATATACAAAAGCTTGGGTAGCGCCGTATTGTAAATTGGCCTGTTCTTCCTCTAAATTTAGCTGTGAAATCATGAAGAAAACCAGCATTCCTCGCATTCCGTAGAAACAGAAGCGTTCCCACATTTCGGAGAAAAAAAGAGGCCAGATTTGTTTCGGATATTTCCCTTTGAAATTCTGGATTTGTTCTAAAGTTTGTGCCATTTTCTTGGTTTTGCTGAACGAAAGTATAAAAAAACCATCGAATAAACGATGGTCTTAAATTATTTAAATGTAAAACGGGATTAATGAATTCCTTTCATAAATTTATTCAAAAGCGGAGAAAGTAGTAATAAACCAATTCCTGATCCTAACATTAAATAAGTAATGAATGGGTAAAGATCAAAGTCATACGTTGTAAGAATCTGTTCCAGTGTAGCTGCCAGATAATTTCCTAATGCAAAACTGGCCATCCAAACTCCCATCATGATAGAAGTGATTTTACCCGGAGAAAGTTTGGTTACCATAGATAAACCAATTGGCGAAAGCATTAATTCGCCGATGGTTAATAATACATATACTACTACCAGCCACATTGGACTAACAAGGTTTCCAGCATCTGCGCTGTTTTGAGCTTGGGTCATGATGAAGAAAGCTACCGCACCAATAAACATAGCCATTGCGAACTTCACGGGAGTTCTGGGGTTGAGTCTCTTTGCTGCCAGTTTGATCCATAAAATAGAAAACAATGGAGCAAGAGTTACAATGGCAATGGGATTAATATTCTGAAACCATGTAGTTGGGATTTCGAAACCACCTACATTTCTGTCCGTATTTTCCTGTGCGAAAAGATTAAATGTTCCCCCTGCCTGTTCAAATCCTGCCCAGAATACGATATTGAAAAAAGCAAGTATTAAAATAACGAAAACTCGGGTCCATTCTGTAGAACCTGATGTCCCTTTGAAAATGGATAAGCCGATAAACCCTGCACCTGCAATTCCGAGGATCCAGACCATAATAGTATGGATGAGATCTGAGGTATTGTTCCAGATGAACATCACCAGAAAAACAAAAGCTACGTTGGCAATGGTATATAAAGCTACATCTCGCCAGTCTTTGGGCAGAAGTTGGGTGATTCCTTTTTCTTTATATCCCGGAGGAAGACCTACATCTTCCAGGGTGTTTCTTCTTCCGTAAAACCAAAGAACACCAATCAGCATCCCGACACCGGCAGCCAGGTAACCGTAAGGCCAGCCTACTTTCTCACCTAATGTTCCGGCTACAAACGGGGAAAGGAAAGCACCAATGTTGATTCCCATATAAAAAATGGTAAATGCGCCGTCTTTTCTGGGATCATCATTATCATAAAGATCTCCTACAATGGTTGAAATGTTCGGTTTGAAAAAACCATTACCTAAAATTAAAACACCTAAACCTAAGTAAAAAAAGTTTTTTCTCGTTTCCAGATCACCTAATAAATCAACAAAAGCACTGGCTGCAAGCATGAACTGGCCGACTGCCATTACTAATCCTCCTATGAGGATTGATTTTCGCTGTCCTAAAATTTTGTCCGCAAACCAACCTCCCAGAATTGGGGTTAGATATACTAACGCAGTGAACACTCCATAAATAGAGAGAGATTCCGCGCGGTCAAGTCCAAATCCTCCGGTAGCTAATTCGGCTGTAAGAAAGATTGTTAGTAATGCACGCATTCCATAGTAGGAGAAACGTTCCCACATTTCTGTGAAAAACAGAGAGTAAAGTCCTTTTGGATGTCCCTGTGTTGGTTTTGCTGTATCCATATTGAATGTTAATTATTGTTAAGACCCACAAATATACTTTTTTTTGGTAATGAACCAAGGATTATCACAATAAAAAATCGCAACGTAAAAGCTGCGATTTACTTATTGATGAATATTCAAATATTAATGAACTCCTTTTTCTTTCATTACTTTATTGAGCTGTTTCAGGATGGAAAGTCCTAAAAGCGTTGCCAGCAATAATAATCCGAAATTCACCCAAAAGAAATTGGCCTTATCCTCATAGCCGTACCACAAACTGGCCAGAACCCCGGAAAGCTTATTTCCAATAGAAGTGGAAAGGAAAAAACCTCCCATCATGAGGGCTGTAATTCTTGGTGGCGAAAGTTTGGAAACCAAGGATAATCCCATGGGGGAAAGACAAAGTTCTCCAATCGTAATGACACCGTAAGCCGCAATGAGCCACCATGAGGATACTTTATCCAAACTGCCGCCGCTAGCGTAAATGGCGCCTACCATTACCAGACATGAAAGTGCTGAAATGAATAACCCAAGTACAATTTTTGACGGAGTGCTTGGTTCTTTCCCTCGCCTGCGAAGGAACATAAAAAATCCGACAACTAAAGGTGTTAATGCAATTACCCAGAACGGATTTACCGATTGCAAAAGTTCTGTATTGTAAAGGTAGACAGGCTGATCGGGGTTGGCGTCAAGCCTTGCTTTTTGCTCACTATTCAGGTTTCTGAAATAAATATGCTTTCCTGTTTCTTTCAGTGCTTCGCCCGTTTCGTCCTTTTGCGCACGAAACTGCTCATCGTACACCGGTACTTCCTGATCTTTGTAACTCAGTCCGAGCTGTCCCCGCTTTCCTGTTTCATCCTGTTCTCCATCAATCATATAAACCGATTGTAGCGGCTTCACAATACTCGCAGGAATTTCACGATCGGTATAATATTTCGCCCAGTTGGTTAATGCAGTTCCGTTCTGTTTGAAAACCGCCCAGAACATCAAACTCACTGCAAAAATAGCGAGTAAAGCACCGATAGGACGTTTGTCTTCGGCATTCGCTTTCACATAGAGCATTACATAGAAATATATCACAGGAATACAGGCAAAAATAAAGGCATCAGTAGAATCGCTGCCAAAAATATCTCCCGGGATTATCCATCCAATAACCCCTGCAATAATTGCAGGCAGGAACACTTTCATCAAAACATCGGAAATTTTGGTATCACCTTCCTGAACCGGTTTGATGATATTTCCTGAACGGATATGCTTCATTCCAATCGTAAACACTACAAGTCCGAACAGCATTCCTCCACCGGCAGTGATGAATGCAGGCCCCCAACCATATTTATTCCGCATATAAGCAGCAACGAAGTTACAGATCAGCGCACCGATGTTAATTCCCATATAGAAAATGTTGTAACCGGCATCTTTATTAGCTTTATAAGGTTCTTCGGTATAAAGGTTACCCAAAAGCGTAGAAATACTTGGTTTGAAGAATCCATTACCCAATATAATCAAGCCCATGGAAGCATAGAAAAGCGGGAGTTCCTGAAATAGCCCTAACCCAATATAACCTGCAGCCATTAGAATTCCACCGATGTAGATGGCTTTGACATAGCCTAAGACACGGTCGGCAAGAAATCCTCCTAAAAATGGAGTAAGATAAGTAAGCGCGATAAATGTTCCGAAAATATCGTAGGCATTTTTATCCAAAAAAGCGAGTCCGCCGGTATCTTTCGGGTCGATCATGTAAAGCACGAAAATTCCGAGCATCAGGTAATATCCGAAACGCTCCCACATTTCAGTGAAAAACAGAAACGGCAAGCCTTTAGGATGTTTGTTGGTTGTTTTTTCCATATATGAGTTTTAAATTTTATTAAATAGAAAATTTACAGGTGTTCCAGAATATAATCTGTCATCATTTGATACAGTTGGGGTCTGGTATTTCCTCCATAAATACCGTGGTTTTTGTCGGGATACGTCATGAACTGAAATTTCTTTTTATTCTGAATGAGTGCTTCCGCGAAGGTAGCCGCATTTTGATAATGCACATTGTCATCGGCAGTACCGTGAACCATCAGGAAATTTCCTTTCATCAGTTCTGCAAAATGAATAGGAGAATTGTCATCATAACCTGAAGGATTTTCCTGCGGTGTCCGCATAAATCTTTCCGTATAAATGGTGTCATAGTACCTCCAATTGGTCACGGGAGCAACAGCTATTCCGGTTTTGAAAATATCCGCACCTTTGGTCAGGGCTAGCCCGGCCATATAGCCGCCATAGCTCCATCCGAAAATTCCGATTCTGGAAGCGTCAATATAGGACTGGTTGCCAAACCATTTTGCGGCCGCAATCTGATCTTCAATTTCGTATTTTCCCAGCTGCATGTAAGTTACTTTTTTAAATTTCGTACCTTTTCCGCCTGTTCCGCGCCCGTCAATACAGGCCACAATGTATCCCTGCTGCACAAGATGGCTGAACCATAACCCATTCCCGCCGTCCCATGAATTGGTTACTTGCTGAGATCCGGGACCGGAATATTGATACATGAACAACGGATATTTTTTATTCGGATCAAAATTTTTAGGTTTCATGATCCACGCATTCATTGGATCGCCGGCTTCGTTCGGAATTGTGAAAAATTCTCTGGGACTCCAACCGTCAGATTTTAATTTTTCCAGCATATCATTGTTGTTTTGCAATGTTCTTACTGTTTTTCCTTTGTTATCTTTCAAGGTAAAAGTGGGAGGTTGTGAAGCAGTGGATGAGGTTTCGATGAAATAATGAAAATTGCCGCTGAAATTAGCCGAGTTATTGCCTTCATGACTGGAAATAATTGAGGATTTTCCATTGTTGATATTTACTTTCGTAATCACTTTATGAATGCTGCCGGTTTGGTTGGTCTGAATAAAAATTTCATTGCTGACCGGATTATAACCATAATAATTGGTGACCTCCCATTCGCCCTTAGTCACTTGTTTTTTTAGTTTCCCGTTCGCATCATACCAGTAAAGATGGCGGTATCCGTCTCTTTCGCTCGCCCATAGAAAGGAATTGTCTTTCAGAAATTCCATTGTAACATTATCTGTATCCACCCACTTTTCGTCGGTTTCTGTGAACAGTTTTGTGACAGATCCGCTTTTTGTATTCACTTTCAGAATATCGGAAGCATTTTGTATTCGCTGCGAAGTAATCAAAATTATCTCATCTGCTTTTGCCGTCTGAATGATATTGGGAATATAATAATTTTTAAAACCTGACAAATCTATTGGCGATACATTTCCTGAATTCAACCTGTAAAGATGCGCTGAAACTTTGGAATTTTCTTCCCCTGCTTTAGGATATTTAAAGCGCATTTCTGCCGGATAAAGAAGATCACCATATATGGGGATGTACACTTCTTTTACTTGGCTTTCATCAGATTTTACAAAGACAATAGCGTCTGAATTTTTTGTCCATTCGTATAACCGTGCATGACCGAATTCTTCTTCGTACACCCAGTCGGCCAGTCCGTTCAGGATGTGATTTTTCTTTCCATCATGAGTGATTTGAGTGATTTTTCCATTATTCAAATCCTGGTAATAGAGATTATTCTCAGAGATAAAAGCTACTTTTTCCGCATCGGGCGAGAATCTCGGTTCCTGAACAAAATTTCCGTTGTTTAATGGAGTTGTTTTTTGAGATTTTAGATCTTTAATTTCAAATTTTCCCAGAAAGGAATGTCGATAAATGGGTTGACTTTCTTTCAGTAGCAAAATTTTATTTTCATCTTCAGAAAATTCATAGCTTTCGTAGTTTCCTTCTGCAATTGTTCCGGCCTTCTGTGCAGTTTGATAAGAGAATTTTGCGATTCCTTCACGTTCCAGCACAGTGTAATGTTCGCCGTTTTTCATGGAATTGATTCCTGAAATTCCTTTGCCTCGGTAATATCCTGAATATATCTTATCGAGCGTAATTTGCTGGGCTAACGTTATTTGAAAAGAAGTAAAAAGTAATAAGGATAAAACAATTTTTTTCATGTAATCTCAGGTAAGTTTTCAAAGATATAAAATTTCTTAAAATGGCCGCCGTTTTTCGGCTTTATGTTGATGGCGCAGCAGTAGCGGAATCCTGCTGTAAAGGTGGGTTGATATTAATTTCTATCGGCTCATTGGAGTTGAGCTGTTCTAATGTTTCCTCGCTGGCATACATTATAATGGCTACTACAAGAAGTGATATCGATAAAAACATTATGTAAAAAAAAGTAAAGGTAAATGACACAAAATTAGACCACAGGGTTCGCACTACAATTGATTTAGTGTTTTTACCTTTAAAAAACTGAAGAAAAGTCCAGATGTTCAATGCCATTGCAATCAACAGAAATATTCCTATAAGATCGCGGTTCAGAAAATACCCAACAAGTTCGGTGAAGAAATAAACCACCAAAGCTTGACCTGCCAGAAAGGTCATTACCACCAGCCATTCCGCGTAGTATAATTTATATTTTTTAAAGCCTAAATAGAATCCTAACGCAGCAGCAGGAATCATCAGTAAAATAAGAAAAGCAAGATGATTGGCAAACCAAACTACAATGTTTTCCAGAAACTCATAAATATTTTTAAAGTCTACATTTTCAGCTGATTGTGAATTGTTTTCTTCTTCATAAAACTTCTCTTTTTTCCCGTCCTCATGACTCGGATCGATGACAAAATGATTCAGCAAACCGCACAAGGTTCCCAGAATCACCACAAAAAGAACGGGTTTGAAATGATTTTTTCTTCTTCCCTCCAGATATTCGCGGATGGTGTGGCCGGGTTTTGTAAAAAGCATTTTAATGCTGTACAGAATTCCCTTGTCCACATGGAAAATACCGTGTTGTATTTCATGTATCAGAAAATGGAAATCAATACGTCCGGTGTCAGCTTTCTGTCCACAAGTGGGACAAAATTTCTGTTCCAGAATCAAATGCTGTCCGCAGTTTTTACAGTGTTTCCGTTCATGGTTCATCGTGAAAGTTTTATCAAAAATATCATTTTTCTATAATAAACTCATTTAAATTTTACAAACCGGATAATAACATTGAATATTTGACTAAATTTAGGTGCGTTAGAATTTGATTTTCAAAAATATAATAATATGAAAAAGTGGATGAAAAATCTTTGCACGAAGAACAATAGAGCTCTGCATTTTCTGCCGGATTCAATGAAACATATTTTTCGTGAGAAAAAATATAAGGTTTCGAAACTGCCGGAAATATCTGAAAAAACAAATCCCAAAGAAGAATTGTTCGAAAATACTTCTCCGGTTTGTTTCGAAGAAAGCCCGGAAATTAGAGATGAATACAAAAACATTCAGTAACTAGGTCAGGGTTTTAAATTTGCTTGAATATAAGGGGTAAAAACTAACGATCATTAGTGACTTATAACAATCACTATTCAAAAAACACAAATAATTGAAACGGTAGATGGTGAATCGAGATAAGTACTGTTTTCTTTTTTTATTGGCGATCTCCTCTTCGCTGCAGGTAGAAATTATTGCTTAAATTTGCATTCCTTTAACGATGTAGAAAAAATAATGAGAACTGCTGCTTTTCACACACTGGGCTGCAAACTTAATTTTGCAGAAACTTCCACTATTGCTCGCCAACTTACCGATGCCGGGTATGAAAAAGTGAATTTTGATGAAAAAGCCAGCGTATATATTATTAATACATGTTCCGTAACAGAGGCCGCAGACAAGGAATGCAGGTTTCACATCAGGAGGGCTATGAAAGCCAATCCTGATGGACTTGTGATCATTATCGGTTGTTATGCGCAGTTGAAACCTGAAGAAATTGCTGCAATGGAAGGTGTTGACATAGTGTTGGGCGCAAAGGAAAAATTTAATATTCTGAGTTATCTGGAAGATCTGCGAAAAACAGAAAATTTTGGTACTGTTCATTCTTGCGAAATAGAAGAGGCCGATTTTTTCATCGGAAGTTATTCCATCGGCGACAGAACCCGTGCATTTCTCAAAGTTCAGGACGGTTGCGATTACAAATGTACCTATTGCACCATTCCGTTGGCGCGGGGTATTTCACGTTCTGATACCATCGATAATGTAGTTAGGAATGCACAGGAAATTGCCGAAAAAGGAATCAAAGAAATAGTATTAACCGGAGTCAATATCGGAGATTATGGTAAAGGAGAGTTCGGAAATAAAAAACATAACCATACCTTCCTGGATTTGATAGATGCTCTCAATCGGGTAGAAGGAATAGAAAGAATCCGTATTTCTTCTATTGAACCAAATCTCTTGAAAGATGAAAGTATCGACCTCGTAGCAAAAAGTGAACGGTTTGTCCCGCATTTTCATATTCCGTTGCAGTCCGGCAGCGATTTTATTTTGAAAAAAATGAAACGCCGCTATCTTACCCAGCTTTACAGCGACAGAATTTCAACAATAAGGAAAGCTATGCCGGATGCCGCCATTGGCGTAGATGTAATTGTTGGATTTCCCGGAGAAACGCAGAAACTTTTCCTGGAAACGTATCAGTTTCTGAACAACCTCCCGATCTCTTACTTGCACGTCTTCACCTATTCAGAAAGGGAAAATACTGAGGCTGCGGCTATGGAAGGCACTGTGCCTGTTCAGGAAAGAAAGAAAAGAAATAAAATGTTGCGGATACTTTCAGAAAAGAAAAAGACCGCTTTTTATGAAAGCCAGTTGGGAAAGAAGTTGCCGGTGCTTTGGGAACATGAAAATAAAGAGGGTATGATGTATGGATTTACTGAAAATTACGTTCGTGTTCAAAAGCCTTTTAATGCAGACTCCGTCAATCAGATAGAGGTGGTTTCGCTTCATGAGATAGAAAAAGACGGCTCTGTTTCAGTGATCCCGGCTTTCGACCGGTTTTTAGAAAGTGTATGAAAAAAATTGATATATAATAGGGTTTTTATCTCTTCAGGAAATCAATTTATTTTACCGAAATATCATAGATTTTTTCAATAACAGCTCAATAATTCCATTAAATTTGATAAAATTTTATTTTGCATACAGGAACCTTATATTTTATAATGCTTTGAGAAGTTTTCAATAAATGTTTTAGATTTATATTATATGATCAATAAAATTAAAGATATGATTTTAATGATTATTTTTGACCAAAAAAAATCAAGAGGATGAGAGATTTGTTTTTCAGATGGGGCACTGTAATAGTTGTTGCTACGTGGATCGTAGCACTGCTCTTAAATACCTATTATTGGATCCCGGTTTTACTTACCTGTCTTTATTTGGTTGGTATTTATAATGCCGCACAGACCAAGCATGCTATTCTCAGGAATTTCCCGGTTCTGGGATATTTTCGTTATTTTTTCGAAGGAATTTCTCCTGAAATGCAACAGTATTTCATTGAAAGAGAGACCGACGGGAAGCCTTTTCCGAGACATCAGCGTTCTGCAGCATATCGTAGAGCAAAAAACCTTAGTGATACTGTTGCTTTTGGGACACAACTGGAAGTAAATCACAGAAAATACGAGGGAATAAAGCATTCTATTTATGCCAAATCTCCAATGGAGGATCTGCCTAAGGTACTAGTAGGAAATGAGCAATGTTCTCAACCTTATATGGCATCATTGTTTAATATTTCGGCTATGAGTTTCGGTTCTTTGAGTGATCGTGCGCAGATTTCACTAAACCGTGGTGCCAAAAAAGGACAGTTTTTCCATAATACCGGTGAAGGGGGAATTTCTCCTTATCATTTGGAAGGAGGCGACCTTTGCTGGCAGATAGGAACCGGATATTTTGGATGTCGCGATGATAAAGGAAATTTTTCTCCTGAGCTCTTCGCTGAAAAAGCTAAAATAGAAAGTGTGAAAATGATTGAAATCAAACTTTCTCAAGGTGCAAAACCGGGACACGGTGGGGTTTTGCCCGGAGTTAAAAATACCCCGGAAATTGCCCGCATCCGTCACGTTACTCCGGGAATGACGATTATTTCTCCGCCAGGACATTCTGCTTTTTCGGATGCCGCCGGACTATTAAAGTTTATTCAGCAGCTCAGAGAACTATCTCAGGGAAAACCAATTGGTTTTAAACTTTGCATCGGTGATACCAAGGAATTTGAAGATATTTGTGAACAAATGAATGTTCTGCAGATTTTCCCCGATTTTATTACCGTGGATGGTGCTGAAGGTGGCACAGGAGCTGCGCCGCCGGAATTCTCTGATGGAGTGGGAATGCCTTTGGAACCGGCACTCATTTTTGTCAACAATACACTGAAAAATTACAATTTGAGGGAGAAAGTCCGCATTATTGCCAGCGGAAAAGTACTGACATCTCTGGATATTTTGAGAGCTGTAGCGATGGGAGCTGACATGTGTAACAATGCCCGTGGCTTTATGTTCGCACTGGGGTGTATTCAGGCCTTAAGATGTAATACCAATGCCTGCCCTACGGGGGTGGCTACGCAGGACAAAATGCTCATTAAAGGATTGGATGTGACAGATAAATCCGAAAGGGTGTATCATTTTCATAAAAACACACTCCTTACCTGTAATGAACTGATTGCTGCGGCGGGAAGATCTTCCTACGAAGAAGTGGATGCTTCCATGTTTATGAGGGGAGATGAGTTTGAACACCTGTCAGACATCTATTTTCCCGATGTTTTAGCAAATGTGAGAAACAAAAAATAAATACTAAACAGTATAAAAAGAGCAGCTTTCCGCTGCTTTTTTTGTTGCCAGTTTTGTTGCCTAAAATAGGGAAGGGATGAATTAATATATTTTTGCAGAACTATAAAAATTAATTGTAAATTTGCGAATAGTCTGAAGAGAAATTACATTTTTCGACAAAGACATAATAACCTAAAACTCATAGCTATTAATTCCTATCTTAAGAATGTCTGAAAATCTACTGCCGAACTTTACTTTTCGTATTGCATTCTTTTTGCCCGGCGGGCAGAATATGTGGAACCTTTTGCAAAAAAACATTTTACTTTTTATTACTTTTCAGAAAATTAATTTTTTTTTACCACTTTTTTTGAATACTCAACAAATTGTTTTCCATAGGTTAACACTATGGAAGGATATCCTTATCCAACATGTGCATCAGCACTAGTGCTGAATATTTTTGGTGCAATTGAATTAAAATATGGAACTGAAAAAAATAAAAAATCTATAATGGATACAAAAATCTGGCTTTCTTCCCCACATATGGGCGGAGGTGAAATGAAATATATTCAGCAGGCATTTGAAGAAAACTGGGTAGCACCATTGGGTCCCAATGTCAATGGTTTTGAGCATGATCTAGAAGAATTCTTGCAAAATGGTGCTTATGTTGCCGCATTAAGCTCAGGAACCGGAGCATTGCATCTTGCATTGGTGCTGTTGGATGTTCATGCGCATGACGAGGTAATTTGTCAATCGCTTACGTTTTCTGCCTCAGCGAATCCCATTAAGTATCTGAATGCTAATGCTCTCTTTGTGGATAGTGAGCGGGATACATGGAATCTTTGCCCGAATGCCGTAGAAGACGCCATAAAGAAAAGACTAAAAACCGGAAAGAAACCCAAAGCGATTATAGCTGTTGATCTGTATGGAATGCCCTACAAGATCAATGATCTGCGTGCCATCTCGAAGAAATATGAAATTCCTGTCATAGAAGATGCTGCAGAAGCCTTGGGCAGTACATACAAAGGAAAAAAATGCGGAACCTTCGGCGATATTTCCATTTTGAGTTTTAACGGAAATAAAATAATAACCACCTCAGGAGGAGGAGCCCTTATCGTTAAGAAAAAGGAATATAAGAAGAAAGCGGTATTTCTTTCCACGCAAGCCAGGGATGACGCACCTCATTATGAGCACACCAATTTAGGTTATAATTATAGAATGAGCAACATTTGCGCAGGAATTGGTCGGGGGCAAATGGAAGTGATCAATGATAGGGTTGCGCAACGCAGAGCGAATCACGATTTTTATGAGGAACTTTTCCGGAATATACCGGGTGTTTCGGTGCTGAAGGAACCTGATGAGCATTATTTCTCTAATCGCTGGCTATCAGCCATTATCATTAATCCAAAGGAAGCCGGCATTACAGGTGAAGAATTGAGACTCGCTTTGCAGCACGAAAATATTGAATCCAGACCCATATGGAAGCCAATGCACCTGCAGCCGGTTTTCAAAAAAGAACGGTATTATGGAGGAAAAATTGCAGAGTCCATTTTTAATAATGGTTTATGCCTTCCTTCCGGATCCAATCTTACCGATGAAGACAGAACCAGGATTGCAGAGACCATTCTCCATACATTCAAGAAAGTGATGGCATAGCGACGAGATGGTAGGGCGTCTTTTCATCCCTAGATGACTATTTGACTATTAAATAAAGGCAGTCCTGCGATTTATACATTAATAAAAAATAAACTATAGTATTGCATAATCATGAACATGCGCAACCTTAAAAGCAGGATTTATAGCGGCGACAATATGGTAAGCTTATCCGATGTTCGATATCTGCCCAGATGGGTGGTGTTGGCTATTGATGTCATGATTCTGATGACAGCGGTTTCCGCTTCATTTTACCTGTTAGAAAAACTTGGTGTGCATTCTTCCGAAGCTATTCCGGATTATACGAAATACTTCTTGATTTTGGTGGTGAATACCGTGTATATGTATATCTTCAAAACCTATTCCGGTATTATCAGGCATTCAACATTTATTGATCTTTTCAAGATTATGCTGGCCAATGTTCTGACTGGCGTAACGTTAGGAGTACTTAATATCATTACTTTTGTTATTATTGGACATAAATTATTTTTGCCCACATTTCTGTTTATTTATTTTACCATTTCGGTAACAATGCTGTTCATGTTCAGGCTTTTTGTAAAAGAATTTTTTCATTTTGCACGGGAACTCAGAAGAACAAGCCTGAAAAAAAGAATTCTGGTTTTAGGAATTGATGAACAGGCCATAGCAGTAGCGCGCGCTTTGTTAGACAATCCATCTCTGCCTTATTATGTAGCTGGATTTTTAACCCAAAGAACAGATTCAAAAAGTGCTAAGCTTTTAGGAAGACCTATCTATAATCGCACAAAACTTGAAAATTACAGCAAAGAAAAATTAGAAGTCGATGGGGTTCTTATAATAGAAGAAATGATGTCTAAAGAAGAGATGAACCATTGGGTCAATCTTTTTCTGGAGAAAGACCTCGAAGTGTTTAAATCTCCACCTGTACAGAAACTTCGGGATGATATCCGAAGTTCTATTAAAAGTCTGCAAATTGAAGATTTACTGAACCGGAAACCGATAAAAATAGAAAATGAAGAGGTAAAAAGAAGACACTATGATAAAGCCGTTCTGGTAACGGGCGGCGCTGGTTCCATCGGAAGCGAAATCGTGAGGCAGGTAGCCATGTTTAATCCTTCTCTCATTGTGATTTTGGATCAGGCAGAAACACCGCTGTACGAAGTAGAACTGGAAATGAGAGAAAAGTTTCCGCACATTAGGTTTAAATTTGTACTGGCAGATATTTCCAATAAACACAGAATTGAACCTCTGTTTAGGAAGTATAGGTTCTCTATGGTATATCACGCCGCAGCTTACAAACATGTCCCGCTTGTGGAAGAAAATCCTCATGAAGGAATTTTGGTGAATACTTTCGGTACTAAAAATATTGCCGCACTTTCCAGTATGTATAAAGTCAACCGGTTTGTGATGGTTTCAACAGATAAAGCAGTAAACCCTACCAACGTAATGGGTGCTTCCAAAAGAGCTGCCGAATTGCTGGTGCAGGCACTGCAGGATGTGGAAGGTAACACAACAAAATTCATCACTACGCGTTTTGGAAATGTTTTAGGTTCCAATGGTTCTGTAATACCACATTTTAAAAAGCAGATCGAAAACGGAGGCCCTATCACCATTACCCATCCGGAAATTGTTCGGTATTTCATGACCATTCCCGAGGCGTGTGAGCTGGTGCTACAGGCAGGAACAATGGGTTCAGGTGGAGAAATATTCGTATTTGATATGGGTGAACCGGTGAAGATTGTAGATCTTGCGAGAAGAATGATAAAACTTTCAGGATTGGAGCCGGATGTTGATATTAAGATTGTATACACAGGTCTTCGGCCGGGAGAAAAATTGTTTGAAGAACTACTAAGCGATGGTGCCAAAACTTTACCGACTATGCACGAGAAAATTATGATTTCAAAAGACCCACATATGGAATTCTGTGATATAGAAACACTAGTGAACCGAATTACAAAAGCAGCTTTAAGAAGGGATAAGCTCGAAGTGGTAACGCTGCTGAAAATTATAGTCCCTGAATTCAAAAGCAATAATTCAGTATATGAGGCATTAGACAAATAAAAAATTAATATATTTACGCTCTTTTTGAGATGAAAATGAAACATATTTTTTATTGTGCCAGTCTGGTTTTGCTGTTGTTTTCATGTACATCAAGGCCATCCAATGACTTGAATTACATGCAGAATATTGAACAGACAGCGACGCAGCTGGTGCTGACCAATTCCACTAACTATATACAACCAGGAGATCAGCTGGTAATTATAGTGTCGGCCCGCGACATGGAAGTGGCAAAACCATTTAATCAGAATTACAGCTCCGGAACGGCCACACAATACAGTCTTCCCAACTCCAATTTGCCTACTGCGTCCCAAACTACCGTTTCAGGGCCTACCTACGTAGTAGATTCGGAAAACAATATATATTTTCCTTATTTAGGTAAAATATCGGTGGAAGGCAAAACTATTGAAATGTTCCGGGACGAATTGAGAAATCAACTAACGGCTTACATCAAAGATCCGGGTGTTAATATCAGACATGCTAATTACAAAATAACCGTTTTGGGAGAAGTAAGAAATCCCGGAACTTTTGTTGTTCCTGACGGAAATGCAACCATTTTGAGTGCATTGGGGCTGGCCGGAGATCTCACCATTCACGGAAAAAGAGATAATGTTCTGGTATTAAGAAAAATGAATGATGAAGTGGTAAGAAAAACGCTTGACCTTCGGGATGCCGGTATTATCAGTTCCGACTTTTATCAGCTGAAACAGAACGATGTCATTGTTGTAGCCGCCAACGAATCCAAACAAAAAGAATCGCGTATGAATCCCAATACACCGCTGTATATTGGCGCAGCCGGAATTATCGTAACGATATTGGGAGTTATTTTTTCCAAGTAATTATTTGATGAGCAATAATCAATCTACATCGCAACGTAGCCAGGAAGATGTTAATCTGAATGAAATTATTAAACCATACTTACGCAAATGGTATTGGTTTGTATTGGCTGTAATCGCAATGCTTGCATTAGCCGTATTGTATATCAAAAGTACCGCCCCGGAATATGAAATCAAATCACAAGTCCTGATTAAAGATGCTAAAAAAGGGATGTCATCAGACTTGAGTATGTTGTCTGACTTGTCCGGACTTGGGGGGATGTCAACCAATAGTATTGACAATGAAGTGGAGGTTTTTAAAACCAAAAAACTCATGAATGCCGTGGTGGAAGATTTAAATTTGCAGGTACACGTTCTGCAAAAAAACGGATTACTGACCACAGAATTGTATAATGAAAGTGCACCGGTCATTGTAAAGGTGGTCAATGAGAAAGTGTATAAAGAACCCGTCGAACCTTTGGAACTCAGTATTGCCGGAGATAAATTAACACTTCAGTCAGACGGTTTTTCGAATCCCATAACTACCACTTTCAACAAACTGATCAATCTTCCCTATGCCAATATTATGATCTTAAAAAACAAGGATTATAATGCCCGGAAGTACCCGATGGAAGGGCAGTTGCTGTTGGCATATGAACCGATGGAAAAGCGAGTGACGGAATATCAGAAGAAAATGTCCATAGATCTTGCCAATAAAGACGTTACTGTTATTGATCTGATTCTGAAATACAGTAATGTAGAAAAGGCAAAACAGATGGTAAAAAAACTGATAGATGCCTATAATGAAGATGCTATTGCGGATAAGAATTCAGAATCTCAGAAAACAAAAGATTTTATCGACGAGCGTATTGCCATTATTGCTGAAGAATTGGGTGCCGTAGAAGGAGAGAAAGAACGGTTCAAAACGATAAACAGGATCGCTGACTTAGAAACTGAGGCGCAACTGAATGTAGGAACCTCCGCCAGCGCAGCAGCTAAATTGCTGGAAACCGAAACACAGATACAACTTATTAATGATCTTATCGCTTTTATTCAGAGACAAGGAATGGATCAAACCCTTCCCACAGGCATCGGTATCAATACCGGAGGAGCCTCCACAGCCATTGCAGCGTATAACCAAATGGTTCTGGAAAGAGCAAAATTGATGGAAAATGCAACCACTCAGAATCCCCTGGTGACGGAACTTTCCAAACAATTGGTTACCACAAAGGCTCTGATTATCGAAAATCTGATGAAAGGGCGAACGGCGCTGCTGGCGACCAGAAATCAGATCCAGACCCAGCAGGGAAGAGCAGACACTAAAATCTCAAGAATTCCCACTCAGGAAAAAATGTTCCGAAGCATCGAAAGGCAGCAAATGATAAAAGAAAGCCTATACCTACTATTGCTCGAAAAAAGAGAAGAAGCTGCTATTGCCATGGCGATTACAGCTCCCAAAGCCCGTGTTATTGATGCCGCCTATGCTTCAGAGAAACCGGTTTCCCCCAAGAAGGCATTGGTTCTGGGCGGCGCACTACTATTAGGCCTCATCATTCCTTTCAGTCTTATTTATGTAAAAGAACTTCTGAATGATAAGATTCATTCGAAGCATGATCTAGTGAAACTAACGAATGGAAAACCGATACTGGGTGAAATTCCCAGATTAAATAAAGGCGAAAACGAACTGGTGCAGATGAACGACCTCACTCCGATGGCAGAAGCTTTCAGAATTTTGATAACCAACATGAATTTCATGCTTCCCAAACAAAAAGAAGGCAAAGTCATTTTTGTCAGTTCGTCCGTGAAAGGAGAGGGGAAAACATTTGTTTCTGTAAATCTTGCACTTACACTGGCCTCTCCGGGCAGGAAAGTGATTATCATTGGTTCCGATATCCGGAATCCGCAGTTGCAACGTTATAATCAGGCCAGAAAAGGATTGGAAGGGCTTACGGAATTTTTATACGCTCCCGAAAAACAGGTGGATGAACTTATCCATACTTCTATTTATAATCCGCATTTGGATGTTATCTACTCGGGAAGTATCCCGCCTAATCCGACGGAACTATTAGCCAATGGCAGATACGAAAAGTTATTGGCAGAATTACGTACCCGATATGATTACATTATTTTAGATACGGCTCCACTGATGCTCGTTACTGATACCCTGATTATTTCCAACCTAGCAGATGCAACCCTTTATGTAACCCGTTCCGGTTATACAGAAGAAACCCTGATTGAGTTTGCGAACAAACAGATCGAATCCGGCAAGATCAAAAATACCGCCTTCGTTCTGAATGATGTTTCCAAAGATCATTTCGGCTATGGAAATAAATATGGGTATGGGTATAATGCGGAGCAGAAAAAAGGGATCCTTCACAAGTTCAAAAGTAGATTTTGATTTTGTTAAACAAATATGGATCTGCGAAGATGATCTAAACTTCTTTATAGAGTTGCGGTAACTAATTATGATTTATTTATTCGTATTAATATTTTTGTTATTGTGTGCCGCTTTACTTGATCGCAAAGTTGACAAGCGGTTTCAGAAACTCGGTTATACTTTAGCCTATATTATATTGATTGTTTTGTTGACCTTGAGATTTCGGGTGGGCGGAGACTCTCTGTTTTATGAAGATGTTTTTGACACTATGCCAGATTTGAAAGGATTAAGCAAACTTGATTTACTTGTTCTAGACTATCAGCCACTTTGGTATTTACTCACAGCCATAGTTAGATCCACTATTGATGACTTTAGGTTTTTTCAGTTTATCCATGCTTTGATTATTAATACTGCCATATTTTATCTCATTCCCAAATATACCGAACGCAAATTTCTGGCAGTTTTAGTGTATTATATTTTTTTTTATTTATACTTTGGTACCGAAATTCTTCGAGAAGCATTGGCGGTAATCGTCTTTCTGTTTGCTTATCCGCTGATTTTTAAAAAAAAATATATTTCTTATTATCTTTTGTGTTGCGTAGCGTATCTTTTTCATGCTTTTGCCATGTTTACATTTGTTGTTCCTGCCCTAGTATATGTATTTAGAACACCGATTAAACTCTATCATATACTTGTGATTGCGATAATCACTGTCTTAGCTCCGAGCATTACTTCGAATATTATACTAAATTTGTTTGAATTCAGCCCTTACATTTCTCGACAAATTAGATTTTATACAGATCTAGAAATTAATATTAATGGTATTCTTAAAAACCTTTTTGATGTGATGCCGGTTCTTCTGGTAATGTTGCTTCAGAGAAAATACAACAGAGTAGATCCTATTCTGATCCCGGCAGTTAATATATATTTTATTACAATTCTACTTTCCGTTTCTATTGCAGGTGCACTACGATTGTCGAACTATTTTGTTTTCTTTTTTTATATGGCATTTATAAATACTTTCTTAAGCCATCGACAGTTTAGAATACCACGGTTTCGGATGCAGTTGGTTTTGGTGGTTACTTTATTAATAATCAGCAAAAGTTTTTACTATATGAGAGACATGTCAAGATACAATTATGGGTATCCGGCGCATTTTTATAACCGCTATTTACCCTATAACTCTGTATTTGATCCAGAGATTAACCGTACCAGAGAAAATATTTTTAGAAAATCTATGGATGAAAATATTAACCGATGAGAAGGGTGTTAATCTTAAATCAGTTTTACCTGAAGAAAACCGTAACTTCTTTTCCGGGATATGAAATTTCTTATTTGATGCTCTTCAGGGAAATCCCTGCTTTTTTAAAAGGTATTCGGTTTTTACACCAGTTTTTACAGCTTCCCTTTTTTAACATATGGTACATCCGGAACTGGAATGAGGTTTTTCGTGGATATGATTTGATTATCTTGCATGATTCCCCGATAATGCATGTGAATTATTTCATTAAAAAAATCACGGCAAATACTGATTCAGATACCAGATTAGTATTATATTATTGGAATAGTATTTATGATTTGGAATACCTGAAATTAAACAAGCGCTGGGAGATAGTCAGTTTTGATTATCAAGATGCAAGTAATAACAAATTACGTTATGTAGGCGGATTTTTCATTCCTGACAAAGTGAAAAAAACTAAAACAGATACAGATCTTTTTTTTGTAGGAACCAATAAGGGCAGATTTCTTTTTTTACAAAATTTAGAAAAAATATTGAGGAAACACCAGTTGAAAACTAAATTTTTTTTGGTCTCAAAGAAACATTATTTTGATAAAAAATTTAGTCCTGCGATTCCTTATAAAGAAGTTTTAAACTGGATTGAGAGATCAAAAGCGATAGTAGAAATCGCCAAACCCAATCAGTTTGGACTTACTCTTCGGGCTTACGAAGCTATATTTTATAATAAAAAACTGGTGAGTAATAACCAAAATTTGAGAAGCTACGATTTTTATGATCCGGAGAAAATTTATATATTAGAAAACACTCCGAAGGACGCTCAAAATATTGCGGAATTTTTGAAAGATGAAGAAATTAAATATTCTGAAGAAATTGTACAGCGATATTCCTTTGAATCTTTCATTATTCGGATTGATAACAATATAACTTTGCACAATGTCACTCTTCCAAAGTAACTTGTTCAAGAGCACATCTTTGCTTAGTATAAGCCAGGTACTTGCGCTCTTCGTGAGTGCAGTGATCATTTTAATTTTGCCACGCTTTATTCCTATGAGCGACTATGGTTATTGGCAGCTTTTTCTTTTGTATGCCGGATATGTAGGGATTTTTCATTTCGGTTATTCAGACGGACTATATATTAAGTTTGGTGGAAAAGATTTGAAAACTCTGGACGGTTCAGAACTCAGGATGCAGTTTAGCGTCTTTCTGATTTTCCAATTGATGTTTTCTCTTGCATTGATTTTTTTTTCATTCAATTGGTTTAGTAATATCAATAAACGCTGGGTTTTTTTAGCAGTAAGTGTATTTTTGGTCATTGAGAATTATCACAAATTGCTGAGCTTTATATTGTTAGCGACTAACAACGTAACTGCATATGCAAAATCCGTCATCATAGACAAGATATTGATCATGATCTTTGTTTTCTTGTTATTAGCCGCCGAAGAACTTTCATTACTGAATCTGCTTTTTATTTATATAATTTGTCGATTTGTTTCCCTCATTTATCTGATTGTTTTATATCCGAAATTTCTTCCGCAAATTAAAAATACTGCGAGGTTTGGGCATGCTTTTACCCAAATAATTGAGTTCTGTAAAATTGGTATAATTCTCACCTTTTCCAATATT
Organism: Bacteroidota bacterium; assembly: GCA_023411265.1. Lineage (GTDB taxonomy): Bacteria > Bacteroidota > Bacteroidia > Flavobacteriales > Weeksellaceae > Chryseobacterium_A. The sequence continues at coordinate 21,007 of JAEYOX010000041.1, forward strand.
TTTGGGGTATTTATTTTAGCATCAGGTCGTTTGGTTGTGGAACATTCGTGGAGCATAGAATCATTTGCACAGATTTCACTTGCGGTTTCACTTGCTTTTTTCATTATGTCTTTTATTTCCCAAATAAGTTTAATTCTTTTTCCTATTCTTTGTAATGCAGAAACTATTATTCAGAAAAAGATTCTGAAGGACGGGTCTTTACTTATAGGTTTTATCTCAGTTTTGGGTTTTGGGTTTTATTTTTTAACATATTTTTTCATCAAATGGTGGTTGCCGGGTTATAGTGAAAGTTTAACTTATCTGATTTATTTGTTTCCTATCATTCTTTTTGAAAATAAAACACAAATTCTTTATACAACCTACTGTAAGTCCCAGAACAAACTTGGTTTGTTAATGAAAGTCAATTTTATAGTTTTATTGATTGCATTAATTATGTATCTCATTGCTGCACGATTTCATGCAATTGAACTTGTATTGGTTACTATGTTTTTATCATTGATGTTGCGAAGTGTTATTTTACATTTGTATCTTTTCCGCTTTTTTAAATTAAAGACAGAAAAATATTTTTATATTGAGATTGCATTATCAGTTGCATTTATTCTGGTATATAAATTATTCGGATTGTGGGCTTCAGGTATCTTTTTTCTTTTTGCTGTTGTTAGTTATTCCCTCGTTTCCTTAAAAGATTTAAAATCAATATATTTCACTTTTAAAAATATAGATAAATGAAATGCAATAAGATCATAAATTTTACTGCAAAATATGTTCTTCTGTTTTGTGTATTTCTCTTTGTACAATGCGCAACAGCTCAGAATTCAAGCTGGTATTTTCCTTGGAAAAATAATATAAGTAATTTGGAGTCTGCTTCAGATACAGAAGATATACCCTTGTTGATTGACGGATATAATTATCGAATTTTAAAAATTAGAAACTTTTCAGGGAATGTAATTCAAGATTTTGAATACACTTGCGACATTGCCACAGTTGAAATTTTTCAACTTCCTTCGATGAAAGATCACTCTGGCAAAGATATTTTAGATTTAATTTTACCAGTAGATAATTATGCCCTTAAAGATAATGATGTAGATAAACATTTTCTCATAAAATTTAAGGGATTAAAAACCGGAAATGAAGTGATATCCCTATCAATTCGTACCAATAACAAAACTTATAGATTTTCAAAGAAACTAAAGGTCGCAGGGCTTAAATACCAACCTCCAGTGAGCTTGAATGTTTTCGCATATTTTGATTATAATTTTCTGGTAAAAGATCTCAAAAGTCAAGTGATTAGTGATCTCGTAGCACACAATGTGGATGTATTGGTAATTCCGCCAGCTGTAATCCCGGATTTGTCTGTTGCAAATATTGATGTCTCTGCCCTAAGTAACTATCTGAAAAATACAGAACATAAATTCAGATACTATATTCTTTATTTAAATTTTAATGACAAAGAAATAGATTTTAATAACCCTATTGTCAATAAATCACTTTCAACTTGGTATTCCAATGTGATGAAATGGTTTCGTGAAAAAAATATTCCGGTGAATCAAGTCTTTATTTTTCCTTATGATGAACCAAAACAAGAACAAATAAATCACTTGATAAAAATGCAGGCTCATTTTCGGTCGTTTGGAATTAAAAATCCTTTTTTTGTAACAGTAGATAATGTGCCCGCTGCGAAAGTAGTATTAGGGCAAATCGAATATGTGCAGATGCAGCCACAAATAATGAAGCAAATGGGAAGCATCAATACATCTTCTCATCTGTGGAGTTATCAGTTAATATACGGGAGTAGAGACCGTTTGGCGACGGAATATAGAGATATTAGCATTACCGCATTTCGTAATAATGCTGATGGTATCGGAGTTTGGAGCTACGCTGATATTGACAGAGCTGTGGATGTGCTTGGTAAAAAAGATTTTGATACGGGCAGGGGTACCTGGGATATTTATTACACTGCGCCGAGTGCCGAATATGCACTAGTGTACCGTAAAAATGATACTTTATATTCAAGTTTAAGGTGGGAAGCTCTTTCTTACGGTATGGAAGATTATTTTTGGTTGGTTCAATATCAGAATAAATTTGGAAGAAGAAAAACTAACAAATTGCTGGAGAATATTGTCACCTTTTCCGAACAAGAAATTGAGGCACTCAAATTAGAAATTTTAGCGAAATGAGAGTGTTGCTTTGTAGTCCGCTTTCCGGAATGGTTGGTGGTATATCTCTTTGGACTGAGCATGTATGCAATTACTTCAAGGACAATCCGCAAGTTGCCCTTACTCTGTTGGATACCGCACGTAAACACAATATTTATCCGGATACGCCTTATCTTGAACGCATTTATAAAGGTGTCAAAGAATACCGAATAATTTTCTCAGCAATAAATAAAAAATTGAAATCACAGAAATTTGATGTCGTGCATTTAGTTTCTAGTGCTTCGTTCAGTTTATTGAAGGATTATTTTATCATTAAATCTTCCAGAAAGAAAAACGTACCTTGTGTTATTCATTTCCATTTCGGGAGAATTCCTGAATTATTCCTGAAGAAGAACTGGGAATACCGCCTATTGATGTTGGTTATCAGTATTGCAGATCATGTAGTTCTGTTGGATCTTCCTTCATATAAAGTCTTATTAGCAAACGGCTTTACGAATGTTTCTCTGTTACCAAATCCTTTATCTCCTGTTGTTGATGAAATTATGGTTAAACATCATTTCATAGAAAGGGCTCCTCGAAAAATTTTGTTTGCAGGAAATGTTATCCCAACCAAAGGAATTTTCGAGTTGATAGAAGCATGTAATGAGATTGACAATATTGAAGTGCAAATACTAGGTGCAGTTACGGACGATGTTCATGGAAGAATAAATCAATCTATAAGAGATTTTAATAAATTTAGTATTGGGGGTGTGAAAAACCATGAAACCATTATTAAAGAAATGTTATCCAGCCGTATCTTTGTTTTACCCAGCTATACGGAAGGATTTCCAAATGTTATTTTAGAAAGTATGGCCGCAGGATGTGCGATTATTTCCACAGATGTAGGAGCAATTCCGCAAATGCTCGCCATGGATTCTTCTGAAAGTTGTGGGATTATTGTAAAACCTAAAGATGTTTTGGAGTTAAGAAAAGCAATTATGAAACTTTTAAATAATGAGCCAATTGCAGACGAGTTATCTTTGAATGCAAAAAAAAGAGTGCATCAGGAATATAGCATTGGAAAAATAATGCAGGATTTGATTGTCATTTGGAAAAAAGCTGTCTCCTAACAAAATTAGAAATTATGAAATTTCCGCAAATAACGACGTGGAAAAACTATTAAATTTATTCCTAAAACATGCTGGTTCGAATCGTGCGGCATGAAGTAGAACTAATGAGCAGAAATTTCTTTTATATCGCACAGTTTTTTACTCCGGAACCTTACCTGAAAGACATCGATTTTATCAAGAAAATCAGGGAGAAAGGATGGAATCCTGTCGTGATCACCGGTTTTCCTAATTACCCAAAAGGAAAAATTTACACGGGCTACAAGAATAGATTTTTCGCAGAAGAAACGATGGACGGAATTAAGGTCGTTCGCGTACTCACTTATGCAGATCACAGTTTGAGTGCTTTTAAACGGGCACTGAATTATTTTGTATTCGGTTTTTTTGCTGCCCTGGCTGTATTAAAATATGGAAAAAGAAATAGTTTTTATTATATTCTTCAGTCGTCGCCGTTAGTGATTTTCTGTGCGTGGGCTGTTAGAATATCTAAACCCAAATCAAAAATCCTATTGGATATTCAAGATGTTTTTCCAGAAAATATAAGAGTTTCGGGCTTTATCAAATCGAAAATTATCATCAATATTCTGGATTTTTTATTACATCATTTTTATTATAAAACTTTTGATCTTTTTGTCACTGTATCAGAAAGTTTTCGTGAAATCATTGCCTCCAAAAACATTTCGCGAGATCGTATTCTGACCCTTTACAATTGGTCGATGATAGAAAATCGTCCAAATTTGAACACTCCATCACATCAATTTGAAAATGAAGGATTTCATATTGTGTACGCAGGAAATATCGGGGTTCATCAGGGACTGTCCAAATTGGGTTCAGGAATTAATAGAATCACTGAAATAAATTCCCAGATCTTTTTTCATTTCTTTGGAGACGGAACCGATTTCGATGAGTTTGAGAAAAAAGTGGGTCATAATAAAAATGTGATTTTATACGGAAGGGTTTCCGAAAACGAAATTGGAAAATACTTGCTGGCAGCAAATGCTTTATTTTTACATTTGATCAAAGATCCGATTTATGAAAGCATCATTCCTTCTAAACTTCAGGCTTATATCGGAATAGCCAAGCCGTTATTAGCCGGAATAGAAGGAGAAGCGCGGGCTATCATTACCGATGCTCAATTAGGTGAAGTGTTTCAGTCCGAAGATAGTAAAGGTTTTGAAGAAGCTGCATTAAAACTGATTCAATATCCGCAGGAACGTGTAGAAAGAATACGAGAAAGCAGTTTAAACTTGTATACTGAAAAATTTTCACGTGCAGCCGGAGCTGAACGGCTGAACGTTTTCTTATATAAAAACACAAGATGACCGTTAGAAAAGCTAACCCAACAGATATTACTGAGATCGTGGAGATCCATATGGATCGGTTTCAAAATTTCTTTTTAACATCCTTAGGAAGTTCCTTCCTTCGAACTTTTTATAAGGCATTTCTCAAATCACCCGGCATTCTTCTGGTGTTGGAAGATGAGGGTTTGGTAAAAGGATTTGTGGCAGGAAGCAGAGATAACAGAGGTTTTTACAAAAAAATAGTTAAAAATAATTTTCTCGGTTTCTTTCTAATCGGAATAAAGTTGTTTTTCACCAAGCCTGGTTCACTTATAAGAGTTGGTTATAAAATTATTAAATCTGAAAAAAATAGTATTATATTTGCCGAACTCCTCAGTATAGCCAGCAAGAAAAATAAGAAAGGATATGGGAAGCTGCTTTTGAAGGGTTTTGAAACGGAGGT
>JAEYOX010000088.1 GCA_023411265.1 Bacteroidota bacterium
CGGGATTTATGTTGAATATTCAGGGGGAAAATCTGTACTTTGCAGGCGACACCGGATTGATGGCCGACATGAAATGGTTTCCTGAAAAGTTTGGAAAAATAAAGACTTCCATTCTTCCCATAGGCGGCCATTATACAATGGATGCCGAATCCGCAAGTTTTGCAGCAGCAGAATTTTTGAAAACGGAGCAGGTGATAGGATGCCATTTTGATACTTTTCCTCCGATTACGATTAATCATGAGGAAGCAAAACATTTTTTCTCTAAAAGAAATGTGATTTTAGTACTACCGGAAATAGGGGAGGAAATTGAAATTTAGAAATAAAAAATGGCAAGCGACCTACATCACACCGCTACAACCGATTACCTTTGCTGCGTTCCCACCCTGGAGGATTCTCAGGAGCTGGTTGTGTAGGACTTGCCGTTGCAAAGATAAGGAAACAATTCATAATACAAAATTTGAAATTCAAAATTTTAAAAACATATGTTTAGAAACGTATACACCGTTGGTTTAATGATATTTGCAGTCATCATTTCAGCATTTTTTATTACCAAAATATTCTTTTTGAACACAGAATATTACCGTACTTCCATTAAGATGAGTGCTTTTTTCATTCCGTTGGTGATGGGAATTGGAGCATTTCTTTCGGTTACGTCATACAGCCGGTGGAAGAAGGTACTGACTTTCAGGGAAGCTTACGGACGGGCTTTTATCCCTATGTTTGTGGGCGGACTGTTGTCCATGGCGGTTATTTTTGCAGTCATATCTTTAGATAAAGATACCAAAGACGTGCTGAATTATCAGTATATCGAAAGTTACCGACAAACCCTAGAAGAAGAATACAGCAACGCCAAACAGGTTATACAACCCGGAACCGAAGAAATGAAAGAAATCGAAAAAAAATATGCGGAGAGCAAATTAAGAATTGCAGAAAAGGTGAAGAGGAATGAAGACATGTTCTCGGCCAAATATTTCATGTATGTTTTTGCCGGATATAACGCATATTTTTTACTTTTGTCCCTCTTTTTCGGAAGCTTTTTCAGAACAAGATGGTCTGAACGTCCGGAAAATTTATCTTAAAATTTAAATAAAATTACATTGAGAAACCCTGATATTTCTATCATTATCCCGCTTCTGAACGAAGAGGAATCACTCGAAGAATTGTTTTCAAGAATTGATACCGTATGCCGAAACCACAACCTTTCCTATGAAGTTTGGTTTGTAGATGACGGCAGCACCGATCTTTCCTGGAGCATCATCGAAAATCTGAAAGTCCAGAATCCGCAAATTCGGGGGATAAAATTTTCTAAAAATTACGGCAAATCTCAGGCTCTTCATGCTGCATTTCAGCGGGCGAGCGGAGATGTAGTGATTACCATGGATGCAGATCTACAGGACTTTCCCGAAGAAATTCCGGAGCTGTACCACATGGTGAAAAATGAAAATTATGACATTGTTTCCGGCTGGAAAAAGAAAAGATATGATAATGTGATGACGAAAAACCTCCCGTCAAAACTCTTCAATTCAGCCGCGAGAAAGGTTTCCGGGGTGTATCTGCACGATTTCAATTGCGGTTTGAAAGCCTATCGAAAACAGGTAGTAAAATCTATTGATGTATATGGCGATATGCACCGATATATACCTGTTCTGGCTGCTAATGCAGGTTTCAGAAACATTACCGAAAAGCCGGTTCAGCATCAGGCAAGGCCGTATGGAACTTCAAAATTTGGAACCGAACGTTTTGTGCGGGGTTTTTTAGACTTGGTAACGCTTTGGTTTGTAAGCCGCTTCGGAGCCAGACCCATGCACTTCTTTGGCGCCATCGGAACGCTCATGTTCATCATCGGTTTTCTTTCTGCCATTTGGCTCGGAATCTCAAAGTTAATAGATGTATCCAGAGGAGTATATGGTAATCTGATTGCGGAAAATCCGTGGTTTTTCATTGCCATGACGATGATGATTCTTGGGACGTTACTCTTCATTGGGGGATTTTTGGGTGAACTCATTATCCGATCCAACAGAGAAAGACAGAATTATCATATTGAAGAAGAAATTTAATGGCATGAGAAAAAATGTTCATTTTATACTGAAAACTTTTTTGTTGACTTCTCTGTTTTTCCTCTTCATTTCATGCGGAAAAGTCAGTCCGAAAGGTAATATTGAAAGCAAAACAACCGAAGTACTACCATTTGTTAATGTGAATCTACAGGGCAAATTCAGGGTTTTCTATCTTCGGGGAACAGAAGATATAGTGGAAGTGGAAACCTACGGAAATGTGGCTGAAAATTTAAAAATCAATGTTAAAGATAAAACCTTGGAAATAAAGGAAAAGAAAGAAACCCAAAATGTTGATTTCTATAATGTCACTATTTATTCCCGATACAACCTGGAGAAAATTTCAATTTCTGACAGTGTGGAAATGAATACATCCAGCGAAATAAAAACGGACAATTTCCAGCTTCAGCTCAAAAATCATGCGAAGTTTATCGGTTCGGTAAATTCCAGAAGAGCCGAACTCGATATGTCGGGAACAAGCCGCGCGAATTTTGCAGGGCAAACTAAAGATGCTTTTATAAAAATATCGGATACTGCACATTTGATTGCGCCTTACTGGCTGTTGAAAAACCTGAAGATAGAACTGAAAAACGGCGGTTATGCCGAAGTAAATGTGAAAGATTCCCTGAAAGGAAGCATTAAAGATTCACCTAACTTTCTGTATTATAACGATCCTGTCCGTGCTTTTACAGTGGACAAAACAGCCAATGTTCGCAATCAGAAATTAGAGTGAAAATATAAAAGTGATTCTTAACTTTGAAAAATCATAACTAAAACCGAAATAAAAATGTCAGAATTATCAACCCTCGATAAAGCCAGAATATGGTTATCAGATACTTTCGATGAAGAAACAAGGAGTGCAGTAGAAATGCTGATCACTTCAGCTTCGCCGGATCTGGAGGACAGTTTCTATCGCGCACTTGAATTCGGAACCGGTGGAATGCGCGGAATCATGGGAGTAGGAACCAACAGGCTGAATAAATATACACTCGGACAAGCAACTCAGGGATTGGCCAATTATCTTCATCAGCAATTTTCGAATGAAACGATAAAAGTTGCCATTGCCTACGACGTTCGGAATAATTCCCGGGAATTCGGAAAGTTGGTTGCGGATGTCCTCACCGCCAATGGAATCAAAGTGTTATTATTTAAAGATCATCGCCCGACACCCGAACTTTCGTTTACGGTAAGAGATAAAAAATGTCATGCTGGAATTGTGCTCACCGCTTCGCACAATCCACCGGAATACAATGGATATAAAGTATATTGGAACGACGGTGCTCAGATTGTTCCGCCACACGACGAAGCGATTATCAAAGAGGTTTATTCTGTTCAGTTTGATGAAATTAAATTTCAGGGAAATGATGATTTAATTGAATGGATAGGTGCGGAACAGGATGATGTGTATATAGATGCGTGTATCGAACATTCTCTGTATCAAATGGATAAAACAGGATATGAAAATCTGAATATTGTGTTCACTTCCATTCACGGAACTACGTACGCCACTATTCCGAAAGCGCTGGAAAAAGCGGGTTTCATAAAGATCGATCTTGTTCGGGAACAAATGATTCCCAGTGGCAATTTTCCCACCGTAGATTCTCCCAATCCTGAAGAACCTGCAGCGTTGGAAATGGCGATGAATCTTGCAGAACTTACCAATGCTGATATTGTAATCGGAACCGATCCCGACGGCGACCGGTTGGGAATCGCAGTTAGAAATCTGGAAGGAAAAATGCAGCTGCTGAACGGAAACCAGTGCAATACCATTCTGACCTATTATATTTTGGACCAATGGAAAAAAGCAGGAAAAATTACAGGAAAAGAGTTCATTGGATCTACCATTGTAACTTCGGATATTTTCTTTGATATTGCAGAGAAATTTGGTGTTGATTGTAAAGTCGGCCTCACAGGATTCAAATGGATCGGAAAAATGATTCGTGACTCCGAGGGAAAAGAAAAATTTATCTGCGGGGGCGAAGAATCTTTCGGATTTATGACCGGAGATTTTGTCCGCGACAAAGATTCCTGCGGTTCTATTTTATTGGCCTGCGAAATAGCCGCATGGTGCAAAGCCAACGAAAGTTCGGTGTTTCAGTACATGATCGAAATTTATAAAGATTTGGGAATGTATTACGAAGGCCTCATCAACGTGGTGAAAAAAGGCCGAGAAGGTGCCATCGAAATTGATCAGATGATGAAAAATTATCGGGAAAATCCGCCTTTGGAAATTGCCGGTTCGCCCGTGGAAGAAATCAAAGATTTCAAGGAACAGACCTGTCATGTTGTTTCTATTAAGACCACGAAAGTGATGGATGATATTCCGAAATCAAACGTGCTGATTTATTATACGCAGGACGGAACCAAGGTCTGCGTAAGACCTTCCGGAACGGAACCGAAGATTAAATTTTATGTCTCTGTAAAAGATACCATCTCTTCAGAAGCAGAATTTTCGGAGAAACTCGATATTCTTTCTGAAAAAATAAACAGTGTAAAAACGGCACTGAACCTATAAAAATACAAGCTGATTCTGAGAAAATCAGCTTTTTTTATTTTAATCAGGCAACCTTTTTCAATTCTTTGCGTCTTTATAATAGAGAATCAACCATGAGCCATTTGCTGGAACATTATTTTACAGAAGCAAAAAAACAAAACCGAAATGGCCAGAAAGCATTGTACGATATGTTTTCCGGGAAGATGCTCTCTATTGCATTATCGTACACCGGAAACCTACACGATGCCGAAGATGTATTGCAAAACGCCTTCTATAAGGGATTTACCCAAATAAATGATTGTCATGACTGGAAAACCTTTCCTGGGTGGCTTCGTAGAATAGTCATCAATGAAAGCATTAATTTCCTTAGACAAAATCAGAAGATCGTGTTTTCTGAAATTTCGGAAGTTCCGGAAGAAGCGGAAATTGAGAATGATTTTACCGACATCAGTCTTGAAGAAATCTTTACGCAAATGCCGACAGGGTATAAAGTGGTGTTCAACCTTTTCGTTTTTGAAGAAAAAAAGCATCAGGAAATTGCAGAACTTCTCGGTATTTCAGAAGGAACCAGCAAAAGCCAGCTGAATAAAGCTAAAAAATGGATCTCTGAATATTTAAAAACCCAATGTTATGAACAATAAACACTTGGAAAAAATAAAGCAACAATATGAAGAACGGGAAATAATTCCTTCGTCATCCGTTTGGGAAATGCTGGAGAAAAAGCTTTCACCGGAACATACTACTCCCGTAATTGTATACAGAAAAAGAAGAGGCTGGATAAAATATGCTGCCGTTCTTATATTGTTAGCAGGATCAGCAATTATTTGGTTGATGAATGATGAGAGTGAAGAGAAGATAATCCGTGCCCCCGACTCGCAAATTGTGGGGATTCAGGAGAAAACAACCTTTCCTGATGTTAAATATAATCGAAAGCAGCTTCCCAAACATCAGGAAACAACGCCTGAAAGTCAACAGATTATAAAAGCGAATGTTCATATTGTATCCAACCAAAGTATTGAACCATTACATGAGAAAATGCCTGACCGGGAAAAGGTCATAATGGAAATGCCGGTACCTCAGATTGTAGCAAAGGAAACTCCGGAAGTAATGGCTGTAGAAAACCAACAGAAAAAATATATTATGGCGAGCGATCTGCTTTTCTCCCGGAAAATGGACAAAACTAGAAATTTGGATCATGAAAATGACCTAAGGATGGGCGCGCGGGAAAACAGCATTAAACCCGATTTTATTAGTGTTTTGGGTGCTAGAATTTACAAGGAAAACGACGAATAATTTTAAACTAAATTTTTATGAAAAACATTAAAATAATTCTTTTGGCGGTTTTAGTGTTGCCGCTCAGTCTTTTCGCACAGGAAAATCCTGTTCTGAAAAAACAGATTAAAAATTACACGGAAAAAATCGACAGCATCGTAACGGCGGAAAAAAAACTGATGAATGCCGAACTGGACGAAGCTGAAAAACGCTTTAGCGAAAACCAGATTTCGGAAACTGAAAAGCTAAATCTTAACAAAGAAATTGCTCAAAAATACGAAAAGAGGATTAATGAAATAGTAAATGCAGAAAAATCTGCCCTGGAAAATATTACGCAAACTGCCGTAAACGATGCCGTTTTCGGAAAAGCACAATCAAAGGAGCGCTACTATCGTTCTGCCCGTCCGGGGATTCTGGAATTGGGATATGATATGAAAGAAATAAAAGATCCTGAACACCCTAAAAATTACCTCAGTACGGTTGGGTATATTTTCACCATTTCGCTCTTAAATCATACTTCCGATAAAGCTCTTTTCGACTTTGGCAGTCATCGTCAGCTAAAAACCGGAATTTCGGGCGGAATGGCGATCCGTTATGAAGGCCAGTTGGGCAAATATACCAGTCCTGTGTTTTACCGTCTTGGATTAGCATGGCGAATGGATGAAGTGGGAATCAGAAATTCAAAAGTTTTGGCACAGGACGAACATCGTTTGTTTATTACTGATTTTCAGCAGGGTGAACTGGAACGTTCCTCTCTTCGCACCGATTATATTATGCTACCGGCGGAAGTACTTTTTGTGTTGAACCCTAAATATAAAACCTACCAAGGAACAGAGTATGTTGACAATACCAAAAAACAGTTCCGGATTGGGGTAGGGCTGTATGGAGGCGTGAAAATCAACGACGGGATTTTCACTCAGTATCATAACAATCTGGGTAATGAGATTCGTTCTTTCGAAAGCGTTTCACCGGGCTTGAATAAAACGATTTTTGGCGGGAAAATAAGTTTCGGATATTCATGGTTCAACATATATGTTACTCGGGATTTTACTCCGGTTTTTAATCAGAATGCGGATATAAGAAATAAGTATGCTACTCAAATCGGGCTTGATATTATTGCCCTTACCTTTTAGTAATATTCATTTTATTCATGAAAAACACCCTTTCACAGGTGTGTTTTTTTTTGTAATTTGGCAGGATTATTTTTTCTCTCGGTGGGTTATTTAAAATCTGTTTTCATTGGTATTCTTTTGCTGGTATTTGTGAAAAGTTCGGCACAGGATCAGTTGTTTTTTGATCCTGATGTTCCCGCTAAATGTGCGATGATCAAAGAAGGTACTTTTGTTTCCAATGTGTATCCGGCTTCAGAATGGACAATGACGGTACACAAGGAAATACAGACGGAATTATATGACAACGGGAAAAAGTTTGTTAAAATAATTCAGCATTTTAACGATGCTAATCCTTGTCAATATGAGCTTGTCGTTCTTGAAGATGCTGATCCTGACAACGGAATTTCGCCGGGAGATCATTTCGTTAATACCATTATCGCAACTCAGG
>JAEYOX010000045.1 GCA_023411265.1 Bacteroidota bacterium
CTATAATTTTCTGAGTTTCAGCTTTTTCAGTCCCTAATTTACTTGAGATGGTATTTACCAATTCTGCCTTTGTCATTTTCTGTTTTTCTTTTTAATTTTGGTGTGCAAATATAAAACTTATTTTTGATACCTAACAAACAAAACCCTGATTTTCTTTACATTGGTGTGAAACTTCTAAAATGGTTCGCAGCACATGGAAGAGATCTTCCGTTCCGAAAGACACAGGATCCATACAAAATCTGGATCTGCGAAATTATTTTTCAGCAAACCAGAATTCAGCAGGGCCTCAGTCATTACAATCGTTTCATTGCACGTTTTCCGAATGTGCATGCGCTGGCAGAGGCTTCGTCAGATGAGGTTCTCCTTTATTGGAAGGGACTTGGCTATTATTCCCGTGCGCTCAATATTCAGAAGGCTTCGCGGCAGATCATGGAAGAATTTGGTGGTGCTTTTCCGAAGGATTATGATGATATTCTGTCGCTGAAAGGAGTAGGCAAATACACTGCTGCTGCTGTTCACAGCATTTGTTTCGGAGGCCATCGTCCGGCGGTTGACGGGAATTTTTCTCGTGTATTGAGTCGCGTTTTTGCTGATGAGTATGATATTTCTTCAGCAAGAGCATTCTCACATTTCAGCAGTTTGGCTTTGGACATGATTCCGCCGGGAAAGGCAGGAGAATTTAATCAGGCCGTTATGGATTTGGGTTCAGAGATTTGCCGTCCGAAAAAACCGCATTGTATAATGTGTCCTTTAAATACTGACTGTACTGCTTTTCAACTCGGTAAAGTACACGAATTTCCTAAAAAACTCACGAAAATAAAAACTACCGCACTTGAGCTTCAATATACATTTACACAACACGGCGATCTGTTTCTGATCAAGCGTCGGAATGAAAGCGGTATATGGAAAAAACTATATGAATTTCCAACCAATATTGATGAAAAATACAAAATGTATGAACTGGATACTACTGAAATAAAACATAAACTGACACATAGAAATCTCAACATTTCCATCCGTCATTTTATGATCAGGTCTCAAAAGGAATTTGAAATTTTCGCAGAAGATGGTGGCTTTCATATTGTAGATTATAAGCAATCTGCAATGAAATCATTTCCAAAACCACTGGAAAATTACCTGAAAACCCGTTTTGAAAAGTGATGGAATAACCATGTTGGTCTTCCGCAGAAAAAAAGGTATTTTTGCAGAATGATGAAGAACTTTATAGGCATTTTGATCGCTGGTTTTTTAGTAAGTTGCGGTGCCGATCCTGTGCCAAAACCTTCAGGTGATTTGCGTTTGGAATATCCCGAACCAAAATACGCAAAATTTGAAAACGACTGTCGCTATACTTTTGAGTTTTCTGATTTTGCAGTCATCGAAGATGCGAAAAAACCCTGCTGGTTTTATCTGAATTATCCCAAAATGAAGGGGAAGGTGTTCATTACATATTTTCCCATCAAAGGTGATTTGCAAGCCCACATTAAAGAATCTGAAAGAATGGTGTACGAACATACGGTAAAGGCCAGTTCCATCGACACCCAATCTTTTGAATATCCTGAAAAAAGAGTGTTCGGGAATTTTTATGAACTAAAAGGACAGAGTGCTTCCAATCTGCAGTTTTATATTACAGACAGCACACGGCATTTCGTGACAGCTTATCTGTATTTCAATTCAAGGCCAAAACCGGATTCTCTGGGGCCGGCAGTGGAGTATGTAAAACGAGACTTGCAACACTTGATCGACACTTTTGAGTGGAAGTAAAAAACAATATTATTTAACTGAAATATAAAAGAATGAAATTACTAGTCGTAGGAAGCGTAGCATTTGATGCCATCGAAACTCCTTTCGGTAAAACGGATAAAATATTGGGCGGAGCTGCTACGTACATCGGGCTGGCTGCCTCTGTAATGAATGTGAAATCAGGAATTGTCTCCGTAGTAGGCGGCGATTTTCCGCAGGAGGATCTTGATCTTCTGAACAACCGTGGTGTGAATACCGAAGGAATTGAAATCATCAAAGAAGGAAAAACTTTTTTCTGGAGCGGCAGGTACCATAACGACCTCAATACACGCGATACGCTGGTTACGGAAGTGAATGTTCTGGAGCATTTCGATCCTAAAATCCCCGAATCAATGCAGGATTCGGAAGTTTTATTGCTTGGAAATCTTCATCCCGGAGTACAGCTTTCTGTTCTTGAAAAAATGAAACGCCGCCCAAAACTGGTAATTCTTGATACCATGAATTTCTGGATGGATACCGCTTGGAAAACACTTATGGAGATGGTGTCAAAGACTGATGTCATTACCATAAATGATGAGGAAGCACGACAGCTTTCCGGAGAATATTCTTTGGTGAAAGCCGCCAAAAAAATCCATTCCATGGGACCGGAATTCGTCATTATTAAAAAGGGAGAACACGGCGCCTTGCTGTTTCATGAAGGTAAAGTGTTTGCCATTCCTGCGCTTCCGCTGGAGGAAGTTTTCGATCCTACAGGAGCCGGAGATACTTTTGCCGGAGGCTTTGCTTCTTATCTGGTGAAAAAAGGAACTTTCGATTTTGAAACCATGAAGTCGGCCATTATTGTAGGTTCAGCCTTGGCATCTTTTACTGTTGAAAAATTTGGAACAGAAAAACTGAAAGAAATTACAACCGCAGAAATTACCGAAAGAATTACGCAGTTTAAGGATTTGACTACTTTTGAGGTAGAGGTATAATAATATGAGGTTTTCAAAGTTTATGAAATTATTATAACAAAAAATGAAGCCCAATTGGTTTAGAATTATAAATTTGCAGATTGATTTAAAAAATATAAATAGATGAGTAGGATAAAATGCTCTTTGGTGCTGGGAGTTTTCTTTATTTTAATTTCAGTTCAGGTTTCTGCACAGTTGGAAAAAGGACAGCTGGTGGACGGTATCGCAGCGGTGATAGGAAATGAAATCGTGTTGGAATCGGATATTGACGAACAAATCAACTATGCCAAGCAACAAGGAAGCCAGATGCTGGACAAATGCAAGGTGATGGAAAGTATCTTGGTGAACAAAATTATTGTACACGAGGCCAAGAGAGATACACTTATAGAAAACCGTTCGGCTGCAATCAGGGAAAATGTGGAACTGAAATACAATCAGATTCTTTCCCAGTTTCCGGATGAAAGAACCATGCTTTCCGCATACAAATTCAGAACCGGTTTTGAAATGAAAAATGCCATCGAAAAAATAGATACAGATCAGTATTACGGACAGGCAAAGTATCATAACATCACAATGAAAGCAGATGTAACGCCTAATGAAGTAACCGATTTCTACAATACTTTCAAACTTCAGCTTCCCGAGGTAAAGGATGAAGTAACACTGGCTCAAATCAGCATGTATCCTAAGTTGACAGAAGCACACAAAGAGGAAATCATCAACAGGCTCAAAAAAATAAAGCAGGACATCCTGAACGGCGAATCTTTCGACAGCCAGGCACGCATTTATTCGGAAGATCCCGGCTCTGCGGCCAACGGCGGTTTAATGAAAAATATTTCGCGCGGCCAGATGGTGAAACCTTTTGAAGCAGCAGCACTGAATCTTCAGGAAGGGGAAATTTCCGATCCTGTAGAATCGGAGTTCGGATTCCACATTATTCAGTTGGAAAGAAAGGCAGGTAAAATTTATGATGCCCGCCATATTCTCATAGCGACCACACCGAATAATGATGAAATTGCTGCAGCCAAAAAAGAATTGGACAGCATCAGAACCTTGATTATGGATGGAAAGATGACCTTCAAAGAAGCGGCTTACAAATTTTCTGACGATAAAAGAACGAAATTTAATGCTGGAATCCTGACCAATAACGACGGCTCCGATAAACTGGAAAGAATTTCTCTTCCACCAACCCTGGGTTACCAAATTGCAGGATACAATAAAGGCGACATTACAGAAGTATACGAAGATGAAATGAACCGCAGAAAAGTGGTAACCATGGTGAAAATTGAAGATGCAATTCCGGCGCATCAGTTGTCTATAGAGACTGATTATGACCGCATCAAGCAGATGGCACTCAACAAAAAGAAAAGCGAAATGATCGACAAATGGGTGAAGGAAAGAATTCCGCACGTATTTATCAGTATCGACAACCGCTATTCCAACTGTACTTTCGAAGGGGATCTACAGAAAGCCATTCTGACAAAATAAAAAACTCATCCTCCGTTCAAAACGGGGGATTTTTTTTGTTTGAAAGGGTAGATTTTTGCGAAATAAATTCCTTTTCAATACATTTGATCAATTAATTATTTAAATTGAAAAATGATATTATCACCCTTTCCCATGTTGTTCGGAACGATTATTTACTTCTTGTTAATGATTCCCGCTTTTTTTCAGATGATGAAGACAGAAACGGGTGTGAACTTGATAATATGGCCGATAGTACTCATTTTTCTGCCATTTGCAGGGGCTGTTTTATATTGGGGTTTTAACCAATGGAATAAAAAAAACAGTCAGCTGAAATAGGCAAATATTAATATTTTTTGAAGGTAACACCATGTCAAATTTTATACATTTTGGAATTGCGGAAAAAATGTACAGCGAACCGCAGAATAAAATCACCAGTCTTTTTAATATTCAATATCCCATTATTCAGGGCGGTATGATCTGGCATTCCGGCTGGCGTCTCGCTTCCGCTGTTTCCAATTGCGGTGGTCTTGGGCTCATCGGTGCGGGAAGTATGTATCCCGATATTCTTAGAGAAAATATTCGTAAATGCAAAGAAGCTGCCAGTAAACCTTTCGGCGTGAATGTCCCGATGCTCTACCCCGATCTGGAAGAAATTATTAACATTATTCTGCAGGAAGGTGTTCAGATTGTTTTTACTTCGGCCGGAAATCCGAAAACCTATACGGAAACGCTTAAAAAAGAAGGATTGAAAGTTGCACATGTGGTTTCTTCCGCAAAATTTGCTTTAAAATGTGAGGAAGCAGGTGTGGATGCCATCGTTGCTGAAGGTTTTGAAGCGGGTGGACATAACGGTCGGGAAGAAACCACAACATTCTGTCTTATTCCTAATGTTAAAAAATACATTTCCAAACCGTTGATTGCTGCCGGAGGAATTGCTTTGGGGTCTCAAATGAAAGCCGCAATGATTCTGGGTGCAGACGGTGTTCAGATTGGTTCCCGCTTTGCAGCCACCGAAGAAGCGAGTGCTCACCACATTTGGAAACAAAGAATAACAGAGCTGAAAGAAGGAGATACGCAACTCACATTAAAAGAACTTGCTCCAGTGCGGATGGTGAAGAATAAATTTTTTCAGGACATAGATCAACTATACGACAACGGAAGAAATATTGATGAACTGAAGGCTGCTTTAGGCCGTGCGCGTGCAAAACGGGGAATGTTTGAAGGCGATCTGGAAGAAGGCGAACTGGAAATAGGACAAGTGTCTTCTCTTATTGATGAAGTTTTGCCGGTTCAAACAGTATTTGAAAATCTGCTGAAAGAATTTCGGACAGCAGAATGCCCGGATTTTTAGATCCTGAAAAATTATTGAAAAAGACCTCGTTGCCAAGGTCTTTTTTTATGCTTTTAACAGAGCATCTATCGCCGTAGCCAGTTTGTCTGCGTTGGGCAACATTTCTTTTTCCAGAATTAAATTTATCGGAACAGCAGGAAGATTCATGGATCCTATTGCTTCTACGGGAGCGTCCAGATGTTGAAAACAGTTTTTTGAAATTCTGTGTGCCAATGCTTCTGCAAACGAATTCTGAATTTGTTCTTCCGTTAGTACGATACACTTTCCGTGAAGTTTTACTCTTTCAAAAATAAGAACTTCATCCAAAGGAATCAACGTTCGTAGATCAATAATTTCTATTCTACCGGTGAATTTCTTTGCGGCTTCTTTCGCCCAGAAAACGCCCATTCCGTAAGTCACCACTACCATTGTTCTCCCTTTCTTCATTTCAGTTTCATCGGCTTCCAATATAAGATTGGCTTTGCCGAAAGGAAGAATATAATCTTCGGCAGGTTCTATGGTTTTGGCGTCTTCAGTACCGGGAACTTTACTCCAGTACAGGCCTTTATGTTCCAGCATTACCACTGGATTGGGATCGTAATATGCAGCTTTCAACAAGCCTTTGAAATCGGCAGCATTGCTGGGATAGGCTATTTTTATTCCTTTAATATTGGCCAGAATACTTTCGACACTTCCGCTGTGATATGGTCCGCCACCGCCATATGCACCGATGGGAACTCGGATCATATTGCTGACAGGGAATTTACCGCAGGAAAGGTACGAGGATTTGGATATTTCTGTGATGAGTTGATTAATTCCCGGATAAATGTAATCCGCGAACTGAACTTCTACAATAGGTTTTAAGCCTACGGCACTCATGCCGACTGTAGAGCCAATAATATAAGCTTCCTGGATCGCTGTGTTAAATACTCTTTTTGTGCCAAATTTGGCTCCCAAAGTTACTGTTTCCCGGAAAACACCTCCTATTCTTTCGCCTACATCTTGCCCGTACAACAAGGCTTCGGGATGTTTCCACATCAGTTCTTGTATTGCGTGAATAGCGGCATCCACCATCACAATTTTTTCCTGACCCTGTGGAGCTCGGGTTCCGGTTTCTTCGGTAATTGGTGTTGGTGCGAAAACATGCTCAGCCACGCTTTCGGCTTTAGGGTCTTCTGCTCTAATGGCTTTTTCAAAAGCTTCTTCTATTTCTTTCCGACACTGAAGTTCTATTTCATCAAGGTTTTTTTCATCAAAGCCTTCGTTAATCAGGTGGTTTTTCAGAAGTATTCCCGGGTCTTTCGCGCGGTGTTTTTCAAGATCGGCTTCATCCCTATAAAATTCTCTTCTCACACCGGAAGTGTGGTGGCCAATCAGCACGGTGGTAGCACATACGAGCATTGGTTTACGTTCGTTTCTTACGAAGTCGACGGCTTTTTTCATGCCTGAATAACTTTCTACGAAATCAGTTCCATTGATTCGCATTCTGTTTAGTCCGACAAAACCTGCTGCATAATCGTAGGCATCGGAGGTTCTTGCTTCTTCTTTGGTTACGGAAATTCCCCATTCATTGTCCTGAACCAGAAAAATAATGGGAAGTTGATGAAGTGTCGCAAACTGAAATGCTTCTGAGACTTCGCCCTCAGTGACTGAATTGTCGCCCAAGCTGCAAATTACCACCGGATTATGGTCAAATTGCTGAAGATTAAATTCTTCGATATACTGTATTCCTTGGGCAACCCCGGTAGTAGGAATCGCCTGCATCCCTGTCGCAGAGCTTTGATGAATGATTTTGGGTTTATCTTCTTCTCTGCTGGAAGGATGGGAGTAATAGGAACGGCCTCCGGAAAAAGGATCATCTGCTTTCGCCAGTAACTGGAGCATCAGTCGGTAAGGCTCAAAACCGATTCCCATCAACAGACTTTCATCGCGGTAATACGGGGAAACCCAATCGTCTTTTGTGAGGTGATAAGCCGTTGCCAACTGAATGGCTTCATGGCCGCGGGAAGTGGAATGAACATACTTGGTAACAGACCTGTTTTCTTCGTAAACATCGGCCATAGCACGGGCCAGCATCATGTGGCGGTAGGCTTTCAACAGAATATCGTGAGCTACTTTTTCTTTAATGATTTCCATAGAAAACAAAGATAGTATTTTTAGACAAGAAACCTTCTAGGCGAAAATCAAATAAAAGAAGGAAACAGAAATAAGATGGTACTATTTTGCATTAATTCTATTTGTTATTACATGATCTTCATTTGGGTAGCTGGTATAAAATGAAATGGTAATAATTTTGATAAGATCATCACAAATTCACTTAATTTTGACAATCATGAAATATCTTCTCATTTTTTCCGCCATGCTTTTGATGTCGTGTAACAACTCCAACAGCGATTGCGACTGCACCCAACAAAGATGGCAGCGAACAGCCGATTATCAGGGAACTTCAGATAATCTTGTAGCTTCTACCGATTGGAATGCGCAGGGAGCCGAAGAGCCAATTAACACTACAGATTGCACCGCAGACGGAACTATAACTGATTCAGGAGTGGTAAGCACTGAGGTTTTGACCAACGGCAATATCCGTAAAACGGAGTATGAGTATCGGGTTACCTGTTATTAATAAACCAACTTAGGGCTTTAAATCCCTTTAATCACAGGTGATTTTTCAAAATCAAAAATAGTAGTGGTAACGTCATACCTAAACCATTCTTTGAACATTTTGAAACTACGTCTTTGTGGCCATTTCTTTTTATTTGTTACCCACGATGATAATTCAAATTCGAATATTTTGCTATATTTTTTTCTGATCCACGCTTCAAGATCCTGAATGTCTTCACTCACCAGATAAACTCTTGTTTCCTGTAAAATCTCCCTGTCTAATGCATCTTCAAATAAACTGGAAGACCAGTTGAGAAAGGGTTCCAATGGTGTAATAACGATTGCGCACCGGTTGATGAAATTTGCCTGAAATTCAGCATCATATTCCTCCATTTCATTCATCATCTCGTGCAAAAAATCATCCTGTTCTTGCGTAACGACGGTTAAATCAGGAGCTCCTTCCGTATCTGTATACTGAAGTTCAAACTCCGCAAAAAAATCGGTGTATTTCTTGAAATGAATCGCTTTATAATCGATCATTTTTTTCATTAATTCTCTGTCGATGATTGGATCCTGCACAGTTTCAATCGCCTCTTCGCTATCCTGCAGGGGTATCAGAACCATCATGTTCGCTAGATTCCAGGCCATGATTGCAAATTGAACAATATCTTCATAATATTCGTCGGCAAATTCACTTTCAAAGGGAGATATAAACTGCTCTAATAACGTAGAGTAATGTACTTTGGTGTTTTTATTCGGTTTAATTGAGGGATTTAGGGGTATAATTTTATTCTTCATTTGTTAGATATTTTACATTTATTTCATAATTATTATGTTTGGTCTTAAGAACCGTTATTTGAGTAAAAGTATGAAAATTAAGGAAATCACCACTAAATATCTATAAGTTGTTTTTTTGCGGTAACGTAATAATTTCATACCAATTTATCTGGTAGTTTTCGGACAGGTGATAGATTATAGACAGCTAGATTACAATGATTTTATATCTTAAGCTTTGTTTTCGCCTCTTTGTAACAGATTTTGATGGTATTTTGAAGTCCGAATTTACCATTATCAAATGTTTTCCAAAATAATCAACAGAATCCGTGAGAAAAAGACCTGAACTAACTACCACCTGAAAATCTAATTTTTTTTTCAGTTAATTTTCCTCTAATTTTACCGAAATTCTCCATTCATGTATTTAGTTTTTGATACTGAAACCACTGGCTTGCCTCAAAATTTTAGTGCTCCCGTTTCGGATTCAGCCAATTGGCCCAGAATGGTTCAGTTGGCATGGCAGCTTCACGATGAACAAGGTAATATTATTGAAAATCAGGATTATATTATTAAACCTGAGGGCTACGATATACCTTTCAATGCCTCACGGATCCACGGGATTACTACAAAATTGGCTCTGGAGGAAGGCCGCGATCTGGCCGAAGTGCTAAATGAATTCAACGCTGCGGTGCAAAAAGCACAATTTGGTGTGGGACAGAATGTCGAGTTTGATTATAAAATCATCGGTGCTGAATTTTTCCGGAAAGAAATTGAGAATAATTTTCAGGAGCTTCCCAAAGCTGATACGATGATTTTTGGCACCGATTTTTGCCAGCTTCCGGGAGGAAAAAACGGTAAATTCAAATCACCGAAACTAGAGGAGATTTACGAAAAACTGTATGGATATAAATTTGAGGAGGCGCACAATGCTGCAGCTGATGTGAATGCTACCGCCCAGTGTTTTTTTGAAATGATGCGAATAGGGGTTATTAACGCGCCCAATCTTAAGATTTCCGAAAAAATCATTAACGAATTTCGCAATAGGCATCCGGAACCGATTCGACCCTTTGAAATAGTAGTCAGAAGGCAGGTAACGGCGCTGCAGAAGAAAAAGTCTAAGGTAGTATTGGGCGAAACGCCCGATGTGGATTTGGGAAGATATTTCAATTTTCATAATCACAGTATTTATTCCTCACTTCAGTCTTCCACGGGAATTTCGGAACTCATCAATAAAGCTATTGAAAATAAATTTCCCGCAGTAGGGATGGTAGATATTGGCAATATGATGGGGGCTTTCAAATTCATTTCTGAGGTGGAAAAAAAGAATGAACCCTTACAGATAGAACATCAGGAATATGCGGCAAGAAAAAAACAGGCGCAGGAAAATGGGGCAGAGTTTTCTGAACCCGAACCTGCTCCGCTTCTGATGCCTGTTTTAGGATGTGAGTTTTTCATTTCCGACCGTCCTGAACAAAAACAGTTTACCAAAGATGATCCAGATAGAAGAACCCAGATTGTACTTTTAGCGAAAAATTTTAATGGTTACCGGAATCTTGCTAAACTTTCCAGCCTTGGTTTTGTGAACGGATACTACTTCGGAGTTCCCAGAATTTCCCGACAGATGATTGCGGAATATAAGGAGGATCTTATCGCACTTACAGCAGGCATCAACGGTGATATTCCATCCACTATACTGGAATTTGGTGAACAGAAAGGAGAGGAACTTTTCAAATGGTGGAAAGAAACTTTCGGTGATGATTTTTATGTTCAGATTCAGAATCATGAAGTATTGGAAGAAGAGTACGTCAACGAAGTTCTTCTGCGTTTTGCTGATCAATATAATGTAAAAATTCTCGCGCAGAACGAAACCTACTATACAGAGAAAAGTGATGCTCGGATTCAGGATATTCTCTTTTGTATCAAAGACGGCGAAAAGCTTTCAACACCTGTAGGAAAGGGTTTTGGTAAAAGAAAGGGGCTTCCGTCCAACGAATTTTATATTAAAGATGAAGAAGAACTGAAGCAAACTTTCAGAAATTATCCTGACGCTTTTGAAGCTTACGATGAATTCTTAAAGAAATTTGAATATTATACTTTAAACCGTGAAGTACTACTTCCAAAATTTGATATTCCGGCAGAATTTCAAAGTGAAGCAGATGAAAGAGACGGTGGCAAGCGTGGAGAAAACGCATATCTGAGACATCTTACTTATGAAGGAGCAAAACAACGGTACGAAGAAATAACGCCTGAAATTGCAGAACGCCTAGATTTTGAACTGGAAGTAATTGCCAATACAGGATATCCCGGATATTTTCTCATCGTTCAGGATTTCTGTAATGAAGCTCGGAAAATGGGCGTTTCTGTGGGTCCGGGAAGAGGATCTGCGGCCGGTTCTGCCGTGGCGTACTGTATCGGAATCACGAATGTGGATCCCATTGAATACGATCTTCTTTTTGAGCGCTTCCTGAATCCCGAGCGAATTTCTATGCCGGATATTGACATCGATTTTGATGATGAGGGAAGAGACAGGGTCATCAAATGGGTGGTAGACAAATACGGAAAAACCAATGTTGCACAAATTATAACGTATTCCGTTCTGGGAGGAAAATCTGCAGTGAAGGATGCAGGAAGGGTGCTGGAACTTTCAATTTCAGATACCAATACTATTGCCAAATTGGTTCCGTCCATTCCGGGGATGAATATTGCTAAGGCTCTTTCTAAATTCGACAAACTTCCGCCAGAGGATAAAATGCTGGTGGAAGAAATGAAAAAAATTCTCGACGATGAAAGCGATTATCGCCATCCCGTTTTGGCTGCAGCGCAAAAAATGGAAGGCGCAGTGCGGAATACCGGAATTCATGCCTGCGGAGTGATCATTACTCCTGAAGATATTTCTAATCTGGTTCCTATAACAATTGCGTCTAAAGACAGCGATATTATTGTTTCTCAGTTTGACAACTCGGTGGCGGAAAATGCGGGGCTTCTGAAGATGGATTTTCTGGGACTCCGGACGCTCACTATTATAAAAGATGCCATAAAATTAATTCAGCAAAATCATCAAATTACTATTGATACAGATAAAATTCCATTGGATGATGAGAAAACGTACCAGTTGTTCCAGGAAGGAAGAACGGTAGGGGTTTTTCAGTATGAAAGTCCGGGAATGCAAAAATACATGCGGGAACTGAAGCCTACGGTTTTCGCCGATTTAATTGCTATGAATGCCCTTTACCGGCCCGGGCCTATTAAATATATTCCGAATTTTATTAACAGGAAACACGGCATTGAGGAGATTATTTACGATTTACCCGAAACCGAAGAATATTTATCTGAAACCTATGGAATTACCGTGTATCAGGAGCAGGTGATGCTGCTGTCGCAAAAGCTTGCCAATTTTACCAAAGGTGAAGCCGATACGCTGCGGAAAGCGATGGGAAAAAAACAGAAGAATGTCCTGGATAAAATGTATCCGAAATTTCTGGAAGGCGGAAAAAGTAATAATCTGGATGAAGAAAAACTCAATAAAATCTGGAAAGATTGGGAGGCATTTGCAGAATATGCGTTCAATAAGTCCCATTCAACCTGCTATGCGCTTATTGCATACCACACTGCATATCTGAAGGCCAATTATCCTGCAGAATATATGGCCAGCGTGATGACCCACAACCTGAACAATACCAAACAGATTACCATGTTTATGGAAGATTGCAAAAATATGGGAGTAGATGTTTTGGGACCGGATGTGAATGAAAGCCAGTATGAGTTTGCAGTGAACGACAGGCAGCAGGTTCGTTTCGGGCTTGGTGCTATAAAAGGAATAGGAGAAGGCCCGAGCGAAGCGATTGTGGAAGCACGAAAAAACGGAAAATTCACCAATATATTCGATTTTTTTGAAAGAATTCCCGCATCGCAAATCAACAAGAGGGTAGTGGAAAGTTTAGTGACCGCCGGTGCTTTTGATGAAATTGATGTTTGGCACCGTGCACAATACTTCGATATTGACAACGCCGGTCGGACGAATATTGAAAAATTGCTGAGGTACGGGCAAAGCTATCAGGAAAATAAGAATGAAGTAGAAAACTCTCTTTTTGCTGATTTTGCAGATGAAATCAAAATTGAACCACCCAAAATTCTGCCCGCCCCGGAATGGCCCAACATGTACAAACTGAATAAGGAAAAAGAAATCATCGGATTTTATCTTTCTGCACATCCACTGGACGAGTTTAAATTTCATTATAAGTTCATACAGGGAGTCTTCTCACAAAAGGAAGTACTCGACATCCGGAAAGAAGAGGAAGTAAAGCCTGTTGAAGCTGTTCTTTCTGCATTAAAATTCGCCGAAGACGATGTTGCCGATGAAGTAATTGATATGGATATAGCCGAAGGAGAAGAACTTCCTGACGAAGAAACTGTAAAAAATGTTGACGCAAAAGGTCAGTTGAATTTTTTGAATCTGGATGAGGTGGATGCGTTCCGTGATAAAAATTTTGGCCCGGAACAAATCCGGCTTTTTGAGGAAATTTCAGATTATCGGGAGAAACAGAAATTTAATGCTAATGCAAAAGAATACACCGTAGCCGGACTGGTAACGGAATATACGGTGCGCGACGGGAGAAACAGCGGAGAGAAAGTGGCTTTTATTACTTTGGAAGATTATACAGGAAGTTATTCGTTCCGTTTGGGTGATCGCGATTATCTCAGGTTACGTGACAAACTGGATATTCAAAGATTTGTAATCCTGAAAATTAAATTTTCTATCTCGAAAGACGGCCGCGTGTTTGTTAATATTACAGATGTAATCGAGTTGAAAGAAGCCTTCGACAGATTTGCGAAAAGCCTTTCAGTAGTGATGAACATACAAGATCTCCGTAAAGAAGATGTTGATTTTTTTAGCCAAATCCTTCAGCAGAACAGCGGCGACCATAAAGTCTGTTTTTATCTCAGAAACCCTGTCGATAGCAGCCATATAGAATTACAATCTATGAAAAGTTCCGTGCACATCAGCCACGAAATTCTGGCAGCTTTTACAGAGCAGAATAAATATGAATTGTTCCTGAATTGATTGCTTTCACATGTTATGGTCTGATGGAGAAGGGGATATGCTAATCTATTAATGAAAAATTTACATTTCATAGGAATGTAATCTGAAGGAATACTTGTTCATATTAAGATATTCCCTCCAAATTTAGCACTCAGACCAAAGCAATATTATGATATTGTTCAACAGTTAATTGATAAATTTTTAGCGTATTCTTTATGATATTCTCATTTATGTTTCCCTTTTTTCATTGTTTATTATCATATCCTGAAATTGTCTTGATGTGAAAGTTTTAATTCTAACTTTAATTTTGTAATTTTCATTAATAAAATTTCGGTTTTATATCCTAATTTCTCAATAAATTAACTTATTTTATTATTATCTGATTTTTTATTCTATATTTGTTGCGATTAACTTTAAATCAATACAAGTATGAAGAAAATTTTATTTTCGTGTCTATTATTTCTGATAGCCACGGTGACCAATGCCCAGGTTTATCTGGGATCGGGCACAACACAGACGGGAATCGCTCCCATTGATGTGAATTACGGGTATAGTTATACCCAGCAGATTTTTACCAATACGGAAATTGGAGCTGCCTCAGCAGGAAATATTTCAGCAGTACAGTTTTATCTTCCTGCTACGGCAGATATTTCAAAATCAGTATCATGGAAAGTGTTCGTGGGTCATACCACGTTATCTACATTCTCTAGTACTTCAGCATGGATTCCTGTTGCATCTTTGACGGAAGTCTTTACTGGTACTGTCGCAAATGTTGGTGGTGAAGTAACCGTTACTTTTAACGCGCCTTTTGCTTACAATAATACGGACAACCTTGTAGTTGCCGTTTTGGAAGATACCCCGGATTATACTGCCACTTCGAACAGGTTCTATACTTATTCTGGTGTTACTAATTCTACCCTTTATTACAGAAGTGATTCTACTGTTCCCAATCCGGCTTCTCCGCCTACAGGAACCAGAAGTGGAACGAAATCCAGAATGGGTTTAATAGGACTGACTCCACTGCCACCTGCCTGTCCTTCTATAACTGCACCAAGTGCTGGATCCACCACGGTGAGTTCTACGCCTTCATTCACTTGGTCTGCAGCAGCTAATGCAGCCGGATATAGAGTATCCCTTGGCACAACGCCCGGAGGTACAGACCTCATGAATAAAGTAGATGTTGGTTCAGTAACCTCCTATCAATATACGGCAGGCCTAATGTATGGTACTCAGTATTATCTTACTGTATATTCTTATAATGTATCGGGTGAATCTACAGGATGTACGGAGCGTACCTTTACTGTTACAACCACGGTACCTTGTCCTACCGTTACGGTTCCTGTTGCAAATGCACAAAATGTGAGTCTAACTCCTACATTTACCTGGAATCCTGTGGCATCAGTAAGTGGATACCGTATTTCCATTGGTACTACTACTGGAGGTACTGATATTTTAGATTCACAAGATGTTGGGAATGTCACCACCTATACTTACAATGGGTCTCCTGCACTAAGCAATGGAACCACTTATTACTACAAAATTTCCGCATACGGAGCTGCAGGAACAACGTCAGCCAACTGTTCAGCAAGAAATTTCACTACTATATGTGCCCCTGTTGTTACTGTGACTGAGAATTTTGACTCTTATACAACGGGAAATTTAGTTCCTCACTGTTGGTTCAGGCTTGAACCGCCGACATCTCCAGGAAGCCAAACTATCACTTCAACAAGTCCTGCATCGGGCACGCGTAATGTGTATCAAAATGCAAGTACTTCTGCTAATCCTATTATTGTAGTGTTACCTTCTACTTCTAATATAAATGCAGGTACTTATTGGTTAAGGTTTAAAGCAAGAGTAAGTTCAGGTGCGCCGGGGATACTTCATGTGGGATATGTAACGGATGTTAATGATTATAACTCATTTAATCTCATTCAATCCTTAACAATTAATAATACGAGTTATACGGCTGCCGATTCAGAATATACAGTTGCAGTTCCTACTTCAGTGCCAGCAGCAGCTAGAATTGCCATTAAGAATGATGCAGACGGTAAATCATATTATTGGGATGATGTATTCTGGGAATTAGCACCAGCTTGTATAGATCCTTCAGGAATCAATATTTCAGATGAATCTACAAACTCTGCCACAGTGAACTGGACTGCTTCTCCGAGTTCTCCTGCAAATGGTTATACAGTATATTATTCTACCATAAATACTGCGCCTACAAGTGCTACTACGCTAGATGGAACGAATTCCGTGACTTCTGCTGGTGTAAATGCTCCACTATCTGGCCTTTCTCCCAGTACAGTATATTATGTTTGGGTTAGAGCAAATTGTTCTTCAACGGACTTCAGTGAATGGGTTTCTGGACCAGCTTTTACAACTGCCTGTCTCCCGACAAACGTTCCATATGCAGAAAATTTTGAAAGTGTGATAGTACCTGCCTTACCAGCTTGTACAAAATTAGAAAATTCAGGAACAGGTAATAACTGGAATACTTATGTAGCTTCAGGCGATTTTAATACTAAAGTGTTAAATTATTCTTATAGTACTGCTAATCCAGCTAACGCCTGGTTTTTTACACAGGGTATTAATATGACTGCAGGTATTTCTTATCGTATCCAATATGATTATGGAAATGCAAGTAGTACAACATATCCTGAAAAACTAAGAGTTGCCTACGGTACTTCTGCTTCCAGTGCGGCAATGAATACTATTTTAGCTGATCATCCTAATGTAGTAAACGGAACCGCAGCTATAAATAATTTTGTTGATTTTGTTCCAGTTTCTACAGGAGTGTACTACTTCGGATTTAATGCTTATTCTGATGCTAATATGAACAGATTGTATGTTGATAATATCTATATCGATGTAGCTCCCTCCTGTTCTGAACCAACGGCATTAGCATTAGATGGAACCACATTAGCATCGGTAAGTGTATCATGGACTGCACCAATTGTTGTTCCGGCTAATGGATATGAAATCTACTACAGTACCGTGAATACAGCTCCAGATGCCACTACCGTTTTGGATGCTACAAACTCTGTAACTTCAGCATTAACGTCAGAAACAATTGCAGGGCTTTCCCCAGATACAGTATATTATATATGGATAAGATCTAAATGTACAGCCTCTGACGTTAGTCTTTGGGCCGGACCAATCATTGCTTCAACAGGTTATTGTCCTGTTAGCACAACCAACCAAAACACTTGGTTCAGTGGTATTACTACTTCAGGAGCTGTTAATAACTTGGATTATTCATCTCCAACCGCTGCTGCAGGTACAAATGGATATCAGAACCTATCTGCAGCACAAAAACTTGCCAATTATGAAGGAAGTACTACTAATGTTACTTTCGAACTTGGTGGTGCTACAGCAGGGATATCAGTTTGGGTTGATTGGAATAATGATTTAGTTTTTGAT
Source organism: Bacteroidota bacterium (assembly GCA_023411265.1). Classification (GTDB taxonomy): domain Bacteria; phylum Bacteroidota; class Bacteroidia; order Flavobacteriales; family Weeksellaceae; genus Chryseobacterium_A. The sequence goes on from JAEYOX010000045.1 coordinate 17,330, forward strand.
ACAACAGAACGGGTTCATACTTCCAATGGTTACGTAGGGACAACTCCTCACACTGGCGCTATTACAGTGCCTTCAGGTATGGCCATTGGCGAATACCGGATGAGAATGGTCGTGAATTATAACAGTACTGCGCCTAATGACGCTTGTGCAAGTGTCACAAGAGGAGAATATATTGACATGACATTTGAGGTAACGGCTGTACCTACCTGCTTGGCACCAACGGGCATCACAGTGGGAACTGTTACTTCATCCACTGCCGACTTAGCTTGGACAGCACCGGCTGCCATACCTGGTGTTGGTTATGAAGTGTATTTCAGTACTTCAAATACAGCTCCTACAGCTTCTACAGTTTTGGATGCTACGAATTCGGTAACTTCTTCCTCTACTAATGCACAACTTACAGGCCTTGCCGGGTCATCAGTCTATTATGTATGGGTAAGATCTGCATGTTCATCATCTGATAAGAGTGTTTGGTCGGGTATGGTAAGTTTTACTACATCATGTAGTAGTGTTGCTACTTTAAATGAGAATTTTGACTCGTATCCGTCAGCAACGGGAAGTTTGCCTACGTGTTGGTCATTATTGCCTGGATCCAGTACATCTTGGGCAAGAATTAATAATGGACAGTCTTCTTCACCAAGTAATGCACTATATCTATATGGAGGTCCTGGGGATGATCAGGGGGTTGCATTACCGGCAATAACAGGTTTAGATTCCGGAACTTTAAGCTTGCAGTTTAAGTTGAGAATGGGATCTACAGCTGGGGCTACATTAAATGTAGGATATCTGGATCCTGCTAATGGAAATGTGTTCGAACCAATAACTACATTTACTACAACGAATGCATGGGTTACGCACACACTTAGTTTGACAGGTATTCCAACGGGGGTTACGCAATTGGCATTGTTACAAAACTCTGGAACTTCTACACCAATATATATTGACGATGTCAAGGTAGATTTAACTTCTTCATTAGCTGCCTCAGATGTGAAAAACATTGTGAATGGCGAAGTAAAAGTATATCCAAATCCATTTACAGACGTGATCAACATCTCTGATGTAAAAGACCTGAAATCAGTATCCGTAATAGATGCGTCCGGAAGAATGGTGAAAACCATTGCCACTCCTGGTACGCAAATTCATTTAGGAGAACTAAAATCAGGATTGTATATACTGAAACTAGATTACAGAAACGGTTCTGTGAAAACAGTAAAAGTGGTTAAAAAATAACCTGCAATAACTTTTTAGTAATGGAAGGCTGCCGTAGGGCAGCCTTCTTTTATTAGAACCGAAATAGGCAGTTTGTTTCAACGTTGCCAAGTACTTGCTTCTTACAAGGCTATAAAAAAACTCCCAAAATTGATTTCGGGAGGTTTCTTTAGTAAAGTTAGACCTATTACAAAGAATCAATAATCATATTCAAGGTGGTACTCGGTCTCATCGCAGTATTCAGTTTTGAGGTATCAGCATGATAATAACCGCCAATTTCCTGAGCTTTTCCTTGTGCGCCGATCAGTTCTTCATTAATCGTCACTTCACTGTTTCTCAGAGCATCGGCAATAGGTCTGAATTTTTCAGCTAATTCCTGGTCCTGTGTCTGACGAGAAATGGCGTCAGCCCAATACATCGTTAGGTAGAAATGGGAACCCCGATTGTCAATTCCTCCAATTTTTCTGGCGGGTGATTTATCTTCTCTCAGAAATTCCGCGTTGGCAACATCCAGAGCTTGTGCCAAAATCATAGCTCTTTTATTATTCTGTGTCTGTGCCAGATGTTCTAAAGAAGCCTGCAATGCTAAGAATTCCCCAAGAGAATCCCAACGCAGATAACCTTCTTCAATAAACTGTTCAATGTGTTTGGGAGCGGAGCCACCGGCGCCGGTTTCAAAAAGGCCGCCTCCGTTCATTAAAGGAACGATGGAAAGCATCTTTGCAGAAGTTCCAAGTTCTAAAATAGGAAACATATCGGTAAGATAATCTCTCAATACATTTCCGGATACTGAAATGGTATCCTGCCCTTCTCGGCCTCTCCTAAGTGTTTCTTTTACGGCATCTTTCACATCCATAATGCGGATGTCAGCTCCGGAAAGATCATGGTTTTTCAGATATTTCTCAACTTTTATAATCAATTGTGCGTCATGAGCACGCTCTTTATCCAACCAGAAAATAGCAGGAGTGTTTGAGAGTTTCGCTCTGTTAACGGCTAGTTTCACCCAATCCTGAATTGGAGCATCTTTGGTTTGGCACATTCTGAAAATATCACCTTTCTCACCTTTCTGTTCCAATAGAATTTCTCCATGTTCATTCTCTACTTTTACAGTGCCGTCCGAAGGTAATTGGAAAGTTTTGTCGTGTGAGCCATATTCTTCCGCTTTCTGTGCCATAAGACCTACATTCGGTACAGAACCGAAGGTTCTAGGGTCAATAGCACCGTTTTCTTTCATATCATCTACAATTGCGGAATAAAAACCGGCATAAGTTCTGTCAGGAATAATGCAAATAGTGTCTTCCTCTTTTCCATCCTTGTTCCACATTTTTCCGCCACCGCGCACCAGTGCAGCCATGGAAGCATCTACAATAATATCGGAGGATACATGGAAATTAGTAATTCCCTGATCGGAATTTACCATGGCGATGCGTGGACCCTGTTCTATCGCTTTTTCAATATCCGCTCTTATTTCATTTTCATGTGGGTGGCTGGAAATTTTCTCGAACAAGGTGGCCAGTCCAAAATTTGGATTAATGTCTAATGTGCGAAATGTCTCCTGATATTTTTCAAATACTTCTTTAAAATAAGTTTCTACAATAGCACCGAAAATGATTGGATCTGAAATCTTCATCATGGTTGCTTTTAGGTGAGCCGATAGCAGTACATCATTCCGCTTGGCCTTTTCTATCGCTTCCTGAACAGAAATTCTCAGTGAGCGGAGGTTCATCAGCGAACTGTCTATAATTTCTCCGGCTTTCAGAGGGCTTAGGTCTTTCAGTACAGTAGAGGTTCCGTCGTTTCCATAAAAAACAATTCGGAACTTTCCGTCCTGATCCACGGTCATGGAAGTCTCCGTTTCGTAAAAATCTCCGGTTTTCATATGAGCAACTTCCGTCTTGCTGTCGGCTTTCCACTCGCCCATACGGTGCGGATTGGCCTTTGCGTAATCCTTCACCGATTTCGGAGCGCGCCTGTCGCTGTTACCTTCGCGCAACACGGGATTCACCGCTGAACCCAAAACTTTGCTGTATTTTTTATTCACAGACATTTCTTCTTCATTTTTGGGTTCCGCCGGATAGTTCGGAACAGCATAACCCTGCTGCTGAAGTTCTGCAATAGCTTCTTCCAGTTGTGGCACCGAGGCAGAAATATTAGGCAGTTTAATAATATTGGCTTCCGGTTGTTTGGCAAGTTCCCCCAGGGCAGCAAGATCATCAGAAATTCTCTGTTCTTCCGTTAAATATTCAGGAAAAACAGCCAGAATTCTACCTGATAAAGAAATATTCGGAACGGAAATTTCAATATCGGCCGATTTCGTAAAGGCTTTTATAATGGGTAAAAAAGAATGGGTGGCAAGCATAGGTGCTTCATCCGTTAGCGTATAATAAATTTTTGCCTGTGACATGTATATTATTTTTACATTTTAAAGAATCACAAATTTACTGTTTTAATTTCTATCTTGAAAAAGGAAACTCTATTTCTCCAACTCTGAGGCGGCAGTGTTTAAAAATGATCACTTATAGTTTATCTGAATTGTTTTACATAATTGATAGTTAATATCGTAATAACGTTTTTTCAGCCTTATTTTTGATTCCAAATTTGAGACAATTTTAAAAATAAAAATAATTATTATGGCAAAGAAAAGTACTACTGCAGCTAAGGTAAAGCCGAAGGCTGATGCTGCAGATGAGCTGAGAGATTTCATGGTTGATGGAATGAAGGATCTGTACTGGGCTGAAAAAGCTTTAGTTAAAGCACTTCCGAAAATGAAGAAAAATGCAACTTCAAAAAATTTGAAAACTGCGATTGATGATCATTTGGAAGAAACAAAAATACAGGTTACCCGTTTAGAAGATGCTTTTAAAGCACTGAAATTAAAACCTGAAGCAGAGAAATGTGACGCAATGGACGGACTTATAAAGGAAGGAGAAAGCATTATGGAAGAAACCGAACCCGGAGCGGTTCGCGATGCTGCTATTATCGCTGCAGCTCAAAAAGTAGAGCATTATGAGATCGCTTCCTATGGAACGTTGGCTACATATGCGAAATTACTTAAAGAAAAAGAAGTGCTAAATTTAATGCTGGAAACCTTAAATGAAGAAAAAACATGCGATAAAGATCTGACGAAATTAGCCAAAAAGGAAATCAACCTGAAAGCAAAATAGACAGTGGCCGAAAGGCCATTTGTCGTAAAATTTAAATAATATAAAATGAAAAACTTGGACAATAAGAAGATCGCAGTACTGGCGGCAGATGGTTTTGAACAGTCTGAATTGGTGGATCCGGTAAATGCTTTGAAGGAAAACGGGGCTAAGGTGCATATTATTTCGCTAAAATCCGGTGAAATCCGTGGGATGGTAGATCATGAATGGGCTGACAGTATCGCTGTTGATAAAACCGTTAAAGATGCAGATCACTCCGATTATGATGCACTTCTATTACCCGGTGGGGTCTTAAATCCTGATGCAGTGCGCTCTGACCAGACTGCAGTAGCATTTGTGAAAAAATTTTTTGATTCAGAAAAACCTGTGGCTGCTATTTGTCACGGACCGCAAACGCTAATTGACGCAGAAGTAGTAAAAGGAAGAAAAATGACTTCATATAAAGCGATTCATAAAGATTTGAAGAACGCAGGTGCCCATTGGGTAGATGAAGAGGTGGTGACAGACGGAAACCTTACAACCAGCCGTTCGCCGGAAGATCTTCCTGTCTTTAATGAAAGAATTATTAGGGAATTTGCTAAATAAAGATCTTAGTCTGAGGTAATAAGAATCTGATGATGCTGAAGAATCTAGCTGTTCAAAAATATATTGTTAACGCAAAAAGTTTTCAGTACATTTGAGAAAGAAAATATAACCTTGGATAAAATTTTTAAAGAGATAACTGTTCTGCGGACACTGGTTATCTTTTCTATATTTCTGGTGTTGCTCATTGCTTTTGAACTGAGTTATTTTGTAACAGGTTTTCTCGGTGCAGTCACATTGTATGTCGTTTCACGCAATTTCTATCACCGTTTGGTGGAAAAATACCGCTGGAACAAAAACCTGGCGACTTTTTTCATTATCCTGTCCGTCATCATCTGTTTTGGAATACCGGTGTGGGTTGTTTTGGAAATTCTGATACCTCAAATTAATACCGCTTTACAAGATCCCCAGAAAATAATTGAACGCTTTCAGCCTATTGTTCTATATCTTCAGAACCACGAAGTGGTGCAGCGTTTAGATATTGAATTTACTTCTCATGATCTGATGAATATGGTGAATAGAATCATTAGTTACATTCCTTCAACGCTTAATTGGGTGGGTCAGTTTTTCGCCAATATTTTGGTCGCACTTTTCATTCTTTATTTTATGTTGATGAGCAGCCGCAGCATGGAACAAGGTCTGAAAGAAATGCTTCCTTTTTCAGAAAAATCAAAACGTTATTTTATCAAAGAAAATCTGGATCTTATCCGCTCCAATGCGTATGGAGTGCCGGTAATGGCGGTCAGTCAGGGTTTTATTGCTGTTGTAGGTTATTCCATTTTCGGGGTGGAACAGGCTGTGTTTTGGGGACTGATGACAGGTTTGGCCTCCGTAGTTCCGGTAGTAGGAACGATGGTGATTTGGGTTCCGGTCTGCATCTATCAAATGGCATCAGGAGACGTCAACTCCGGACTTTGGCTATCATTATATTGTGTTGTCCTGGTTGGAGGTATAGATAATGTACTGCGTTTTACATTATTAAAAAAGATGGCTGACATTCATCCGCTAATCACAGTATTTGGAGTAATTTTGGGTTTGCAACTTTTCGGGGCGATGGGTCTGATATTTGGGCCGTTGCTGCTGTCATTTCCCCGAATTCTATATGCGGTATATAAAATCGAAAAACGCCGGTACTTCCCTTTTGTAGAAGAAGATGCGGCGGAAACTTCTGATTTCCAAGATGGAAAGTAAGAACGAGAATATCATGATTTTTCGGTTGAAAGAAGGTTTCAGAGATTATGAAAAATTCGTCCTACATCAAACTACTATTTTTATTTTGAGAATCACTCTCGCTGTTGGTCTAAATTACTGTCTGCATTGAAACAAAATCCTACTGATAAATTAGAAAACAAGCCGTTCCCTGATATAACTGAATTCTAGAGATTTAAACTTATTTCCTTTTCCCTAAATCTTTATTTCCCAGTCACGATCCATATTGCTATCTTTGCGCTCACTAAAACAAGGGCAGAAGAACATAGTGTCTTGACCCCAATATTCAAATTTATCATCTATGAAATGTGGAATTGTAGGGCTTCCGAATGTAGGCAAGTCAACTCTTTTTAACTGTTTAAGCAACGCCAAAGCGCAGTCGGCCAACTACCCTTTCTGCACCATTGAACCCAACCTTGGGACGGTTTCTGTGCCAGATCCTCGGTTATTTGAACTTGAAAAACTGGTAAATCCAGAACGCGTTTTGCCCGCAGTGGTAGAAATTGTGGACATTGCCGGCCTGGTAAAAGGAGCTTCGAAAGGGGAAGGATTGGGAAATCAGTTTCTGGCCAATATCCGCGAGTGTGAGGCGATTATTCACGTATTGAGATGTTTTGAAAACGGAAATATTGTTCATGTGGAAGGTTCAGTGGATCCCTTGCGCGATAAGGAAATTATCGACATTGAGCTCCAACTGAAAGATTTGGAAACAGTAGGAAAAGCCGTGGATAAAGCAAAAAAATTTATTAAATCAGGAAAAAAAGAAGATATTCTGACCTACGAAACATTGCTTGCACTTCAGAAATTTCTGGAAGACGGAAGAAATGCGCGAGAGTTTGAAACCAATGATTTAACCAGATCTGTTATTGATGAGGTTCAGCTTCTGACCAAGAAACCAATTCTTTATGTGTGTAATGTGGATGAAAACTCTATTAAAAACGGAAATGAGTGGGTTGCAAAAATTGAAGAAATGGCAGCAAAAGAAAACGCCGAAGTGGTAGTTCTGGCTGCGCAGATAGAAGCCGATATTAACGAACTGGAAACTTTTGAAGAAAGACAGATGTTCCTCGAAGAACTCGGATTGGAAGAACCCGGTGTTAATAGATTAATCAGAAAAGCATATGATTTGCTGCATCTTCAGACGTATTTCACGGCGGGAGTAAAGGAGGTGCGTGCGTGGACTATCGGTAAAGGATGGACTGCACCACAAGCAGCCGGCGTTATCCATACTGATTTTGAGAAAGGCTTTATTCGTGCGGAAGTGATTAAATATGATGATTTTATTCGCTACGGTTCTGAAGCCAAAGTGAAAGAAGCCGGTAAAATGGGAGTGGAAGGTAAGGAATATATCGTGCAGGATGGAGATATTATGCATTTCAGATTTAACGTATAAAAGGAATAAATATGAAATACTAGCCGGAGAGATAATCTTCGGCTTTTTTTATTAATATTAAAGAAAAGTTAAATTAACAAAGGATAAGGAAATTTCCTTTTGTTTTGATGTAACTTTACAATACTCAATCCCAATAGATATCACCTATGCCACAGTACGGATATATCTCCGGACGATTAATCACTAGTGATGACGGTGCAAGCACACGGTAATTCTTAAAGAATTTTTATGTAAATCAAAATAATTTAACATTTAAAATTAACAAAATTATGGCAAAACAAATCGCAGTATTAGTAGGAAGCTTAAGAAAAGATAGCTACAACAGAAAAATAGCCAATGAATTGAGCCGCCTTTCGTCAGACGGATTCAATTTGGAAATAATAGAAATTGGAAATTTACCTTTGTACAGTGAAGATTTGGATGAGAATCCGCCACAGGAGTGGACGGATTTCCGTCAGAAAATTAAAAACGCTGAAGGTATCTTGGTAGTTTCACCGGAGTACAACAGAACTATTCCGGGAGCTTTGAAAAATGCAATCGACGTAGGATCCAGGCCTTATGGAGCGTCAGCATGGCCTGGAAAACCCGGTGCTGTTGTCACTTCTTCTATCAGTGCATTAGGTGGTTTGGCTGCCAATCATCACATTCGTCAGGCGTTTGTTTTTGTGGATGTTCCCCTGATGCAGCAGCCAGAAGCATACATCGGAAATTCTTCTCAAATCTGGAATGAGGACGGCACCGCTGTGGAAAACACCCAAAAATTTCTGAAAGACTGGATAGGAGCTTATGAAAAATGGGTAATCGGATTTTCAAGGTCTTGAATCAAAAAATAAATGAAAAGAACAGCCGGAATGATTTTAATTCCGGCTGTTGATGTTTTTAAAAATAAGGTATGATACTGAATTAAATCCAACCCTGTTCCTTCATCCACTCGTCATTATAAATTTTGCCCACATACCGCGAACCGTGGTCGTGAAGCAACACCACAATAATATCATCTTTGGTAAACTGATGCTGAAGCTGTTTAATGGCTGCAATGGCACTTCCTGCAGAATATCCGCAGAAAATTCCTTCCTCTTTCGCTAATTTCCGGGCATACAGTGCTCCGTCTTTGTCAGTTACTTTTTCAAAATGATCGATAACGGACATATCATAATTTTCCGGAATAATATCTTCGCCAATACCTTCGGTAATATAGGTGTAAGCGTTTTCGGGATGCAGTTCTCCGGTTTCATGATATTCTTTCAGAATAGATCCGTACGTATCTACTCCTATGATTTTAATGTTCGGATTTTTTTCTTTAAAAAACATTCCGCAGCCGGTGATAGTACCGCCCGTTCCTGCGCCTACAATGAAATGAGTAAGCCGTCCGTCCGTCTGTTCCCAGATTTCCGGCGCAGTTTCTTCGTAATGAGCCTGCCGGTTCGAAAGGTTGTCATATTGGTTTACGTACCAGGCATTTTCTGTTTCTTCGGCCAGTCGGCGAGAAACGGAATAATAAGATTTCGGATCGTCCGGAGCCACATCGGTCGGGCAAATGACTACTTCTGCGCCCAGTGCTTTCAGAACATCAGCTTTCTCTTTAGATTGCTTGGTATTGGTAACAAAAATACAACGGTAGCCTTTTACAATGGCAGCCAGTGCGAGTCCCATTCCGGTGTTTCCTGAAGTTCCTTCAATGATGGTTCCGCCGGGTTTCAGGCGGCCGTCTTTTTCGGCATCTTCCACCATTTTTACTGCCATTCTGTCTTTGACGGAATTTCCGGGATTAAAGGTTTCCACTTTGGCAAGAACCATGGCGGGAAAGTCTTCTCCCAATACTTTGTTCAGCTTTATCAGCGGTGTATTTCCGATGGTTTCAAGAATATTGTTTACGAATTTCATACTGTATTTATAGAACTGCAAATATACTACTTAAAAATAAGTCGGTTGTGAAGCTCTAAGTATATTTAATGGACTTTACAGGCGAAATTTTACTGATAAGATAGCTGGGGAAAATAAGTGAAAAGCCGGAAATAATGAGAATTCCGGCTGAAATGGCCAGCGGAATCAGTGGATTCATATCAACGGGAACCACACTTACATAATAATTCTCCGGATTCAGTCGGATGACGCCCCAAAAATGCTGAATGGCCAGCAGTCCGATGCCGATCAGATTCCCGAAAACCAACCCGGGAATCATAATCATCAGGGTATAATTGATGAAAATAGTTCGGATTTGTGCATTCGGAGTTCCCAGTGTTTTCAAAAGACCGATGGAATTTGTTCTTTCAATAATCAGAATCAACAGTACCATTATAATATTAATGACTACTACGACCAGCATGATGACAATAATCACAGCGATATTATTGTCGAAAATATTGATCCAGTCTACAATCTGCGGATATTTATCGGTGGCTTTCTCGGTATAGTTTTTAACGCCGGTTAATTTCTCAATTTCAGGAAGGTCTTTTTCTATATCATTTACGTTTTTCAAAAAAACATCAATCCCGCCAATATCTGTTTTTTCCATATCCAGAATGCGCCGCGCATGGTTGATATCGCCGATGATGAATTGGTCATCAATCATTTTAATGTCTGTTTTATAAATACCGGTCACTTCAAATTTTCGGTATAAAGGCTGTTCCTGTCCGCTCTTGGAGAAAATAGCCACAATACTGTCCTTCACTTTCAGGTGCAAGTCGCCGGCAATTTTCTCGGAAATAGCCACATCGGAATTGAAACCTTTTTCGGTGATCTCCGGAGTTTTTCCCGCAATCAGGAATTTTTCAAAACGCTGATGGTCAAAATCTTTCCCCACTCCTTTATAAACAATGCCGGCAAAATTGTGTTCATTTCTGAGAATTCCGTACACAGTGGCATATTGCTGCATTCCGGCAACGTCGGGGTGTGCTTTTATTTTATTGAGTTGTAATCCTTTTTGATCCAATACCGAAGAATCGTAAGACGAATTGGAACGTTTGGATTTAATATTGATATGTCCGCTGAAATCGGCCATGCGCAGTTTGATCGCTTCCTTGGAACCCAGTCCTACTGATACTGTTATAAGCGAAACAATAATGCCCAATGCTACGGAAAGCCGGCCGATAAAGATGATGACCCGCGAAAGGTTATTTTTATTATCTTTGGAAAGTGCTATTTTTTTGGAAAAATATAATGGAAAATTCAAACTGATGGGTTTTAGCCTCAAAATTAAAAATTTACTTCTTATCTCCCTAATTTTTTTAGGAATCATAGGCTTTAAATCACAGGGAAAGAAACCCGCCTTTAAAACGGGAGCGGATCAACATGAGTTGTATCTTCCGATGATTAAAGGAAAAACGGTCGGCATTGTTACGAATCAGACAGGACTTTTGAGTGACAAAACACATCTTGTGGATTTTCTGGTGAAGAATAAAGTAAACATTAAAACAATTTTCGCTCCGGAACATGGCTTTCGGGGGGATGCAGATGCCGGCGAACATGTGAAAAACGGAACAGATGCCAAAACAGGAATTCCGATTGTCTCATTGTACGGTGCCAACAAAAAACCAAAGCCGGAACAGTTGAAAGACATTGATGTGATTTTATTTGATCTTCAGGATGTTGGGGTGCGATTTTATACCTATATCTCCACATTAACCTACGTTATGGAAGCTGCCGCAGAACAAGGAATTGAAGTAATGGTGCTCGATCGTCCTAATCCGCATGACGGCTACATCGACGGCCCGGTTCTGAAACCACAGTTTTCTAGTTTTGTCGGGCTTCATCCTGTACCTGTGATATACGGTTTAACCATTGGCGAATATGGAAAAATGGTAAATGGTGAAAAATGGCTGAAAAAGGGAATGACGGCTAAATATACACTCATTCCGATGGTGAATTATCACAAGAAAAAACGCTACGGAATGGCGGAAAGGCCTTCTCCGAATCTGCCGAATGAAAAATCGATAAATTTGTACCCTAGCTTATGTTTTTTTGAAGGAACTCAAGTTTCTGTTGGCCGCGGTACCGATTTGCCTTTTCAGATTTATGGTTCTCCGTGGATGAAAGATTTGCCATATCAGTTTACTCCAAAACCCAATTATGGTGCGAAAGATCCGTTTCTCAATGGTCAAACCTGCTATGGCGAAAACCTTTCCGATTTCCCTGTTGAGCTTCGCGAGCTGAGCCTGACATGGTTGTTGAATGCCTATAAGAATTATCAGAATCCCCGGCAAAATTTCTTTCTGAAAAACGGTTTTTTTGATAAACTCGCCGGAACTGACGTGTTGCGCCAACAGATCATCGCCGGAAAAAGCGAAAAAGAAATAAAATCTTCCTGGAAAAAAGATCTGGAAAACTTTGAAAAAATCAGAGTGAAATATATCGTTTATCCTGATTAATCGAAATGGTGGTTTGTATCGTCGTTCCGGTTGCGGTACACCAGCCACATACCTGCGGTAAGTCCTAATACGCCGGCCGTTGCAGTCATCAGCGCACGTTCCAGTTTGTCGTCAGCAGAATTACCAATATAATTCATCAGAAAAAGAACGATGAAAGTGATACAGGCAATGATGAAATATCGGGTACTCTTTATATTCATTATTTTAATTTGTAAGAAAACATAATTCCGCCGCGGTACGGGATCCATTCGCTGCTTTTGTTCCAGCCGGTCATTTCGTCATACCGCACATCCAGGGTCTTGTGAAAGCCTTTATAGTAGCTGTTGAAAAATCCTCCGCCGGCAAAAATATCCATATTCCATCTTTCGCTAATGGGAAACTGATACCCAACCGTTGCTCCCAAAGCAAAAGCGTAGCCGTCCTGATAGAGATCTGAGGTTACATAAATTGGCGAATTTTCCGCATATTGATAAGGGCCGTCGCTCCAATAGTTCCATTTCTGCATAATATAACGCGCGCCGCTAATATTGGCACCAACATACCATTTGTTAAAAGCTCCTTCAAAATAATACCGGGCATCGAATCCCAGCATATACATCTGAGCATACTTCCCTAAGAAAGATTTCCATGGCGAGATGAAAACATCGCCTTGAAGTGTTATTTTTTCGCTCAGTTGATATTCTGCGCCCACATTGATGATTCCTGCGGGCAAAAAAACCGCATTGGCTTTTAGATAAAGTTGATTGGATGTCTGTGTTTCTGTATTTTCCTGCGCTGCTGCCGTAATGCTGAGAAGCATAAGGGCAACAGCGGTTTTTGTTTTTTTCATTAGTGGTTTTTCTTCAGTTCTTCTATGAGTTGTTCCGCCGCTGTTGCATCAGTTTCTCTCTGTTTAGCCAAACGCGCTGAGGTTTCTGCGTACATCAGAGCTTCTGCAATTTTACCGGTTTTTTGATAAAGACGGGCTAATATAAACGTGTTTTCAGGATTTTCCGAACGCATAACGGTTTTTTCAGCCCACATCAGTGCTGTTGCAAATGAAGCCGGAGTGCTCGCTTTGTCCAGAAATACCCACGCTGCTTTCAGCAGTTCGGTGCTATCATGAGCATCAGGATTCTGATAATGAACCAGTGCGGTGCGTTCGTATTCCGCAAACTGGCCTGTTTGTTCATAATAATTCAGTTTCAGACGATTGAGAATTAGTTGTGCATCTTCGCTTCCTACCAATGGGGTCGCTTTTTCCAGAAACCGGGTTTCGTTGACCGTTTTCTTTGTAGTGTCGATGGCGTTTTCCCAAAGTTTCTGAATCTGAAGCTGGTTGTCGAAATCTATAAAAGTCTGCGGCGGAAAGTGCTGATTCAGCGCTTCCCTATTGGCCTGAAAAATTTTGTAATTGGCGTCGTCCACAGATTTTACAAAGAACAGCAGATACCCAACTTCATCCTTGGTAAATTCCTTGGTTTTCTTATTTTTAAAATACCTCTCCGATGCTTTTCTGGCAAAATCATAATCGGTGCTGGAATGAAGTTTAATAATATTGATTAAAAATTCAGGATCGGTTTCTCCTTTCTCAAAACGTTCTTTCATCGAACCGAACTTACTGTTCACAGCGGCTGCTTCTTTTCCTAACTCAAGAAATGTACTTTCCGGAAGATAGCCCATATTTTGCGAAATCAGTTGGCCGTCTCCGTTGATGAACAGAAAAGTAGGATAGGACTGAACACCATATCGCCTGGCAATTTCCCTGCCTTCGCCTTTTTCCATGTCAAACTTTCCGTTGATGAAATGGCTGTTATAAAAATCCCCAACCGATTTTTGAGGAAAAACATTCTTTTCCATCATTTTGCACGGGCCACACCATGCCGCCATAGCATCGATAAAAACCAGTTTGTTTTCCTTTTTAGCCTGCGCCAGAAGTTTGCTGAAAGTTTCTTTCCTGAATTGGATACCATCTTGTGCAAACCCCGAAAAACTGAGGGTGACGATAAGGACGAGGAGTATTCTCTTCATGTTATTTGGCATTTTTTGCAGTAGCGAAGATAAAAAATATTTGGCATTCCTGCTCTAATAGGTATGAGGGTAAGGAGTAAAAACTAAATATTGATGTGAATTTTTATGTAGCGATAGTACTTTGTTTTGTTTGTACGGAAGAGCCAATGTGAAAAGCGGCGAAGCTGTGAACTGTTAGTAGAGAATTTGTTTCCTTTCGATAAAGAGCAGGGTAGCTGCGTACTAATAAGTAATTCCTGATACATCAATTTTACACCGAAGTAAAAATTCCAATAGCAAAAAGCTTCTTTTTTCGTAAATTTAGCCTGTTTAATTGTTAAATGATTGAAAAACCAAGAATTTCAATGAACTTATAAAAGGTTTTTAAACCCTCAAAATGGATGTAATATGACTTCAAAACAAAAAGTAGCATTGCTGAGAGAAGCAATGGCAAAAGAGAATATAGACGCTTTTATTGTCTTTTCAGCTGATCCGCACATGAGCGAATATTTGCCGGAAGAATGGTTGGAACGGACCTGGATATCAGGGTTCACGGGATCCGCAGGTTTCGTGGTAATTACCCGTGAGAAAGCGGCCTTGTGGACCGATGGAAGATATTTCGTGCAGGCCGCCCAGGAGTTGGAGGGATCAGATTTTGAGCTGATGAAAGAAGGCGTCGAAGGAACTCCGAATTATATCGACTGGTTGAAGAAAGAAATTCCCGAAAATAGCACCATCGCCCTGAATGCACTCGCAACATCTCGTTTGCACTGGAGCGATCTGGAAAAGCAACTGGCTGAGAAGGACATCAAAGTAGTCAATAATCCTTTATTGAAAAACCTGTGGGTCAACAGGGTTCAGGAGAAAAAAAATAATGAGGTTTTTGTTCATCCGGTAGAAAGAGCCGGCCTTTCTGTTCGCAATAAACTGGACATGATCCGAAAGAAAATGAAAGATCAGAATGCTGATGTACACATTGTCAGCGCTTTGGATGATGTCGCGTGGACAACCAATTTACGGGGCAGCGACGTACAGTACAATCCTGTTTTTTTAGGATACCTGATTCTGTCTCCTGAAGAAGCGAAACTCTTCATCGGGAATGACAAACTAAATGAAGAAGCGGAAGCACAGCTGAAAGAGGCCGGTGTTACAGTTTATGATTATGATTCCTTTTATAATGAATTGAATAATATTAAAAACCAGAGAATTCTTATTTCTCCGAATTCCAATCAGGCGATTTTCAATGCACTAGAGGAAAATAACACATTTATCCTGGCTGCTGCCCCGGGAAATCTGATGAAAGCGAGAAAAACCGAGGTGGAACTGCAGGGATTCCGCACGGTGATGCGTAGGGATGGGGTTGCGATGGTGAAATTTATCCATTGGCTGAAAACCAGAGTAGGAAAAGAATCCATGAATGAGGTGTCCATCGGGAAAAAACTGAAAGAGTTCAGGCAACAGGGGAAAAATTTTGTGGGCGAAAGTTTCGGAAGTATTATCGGTTATCAGGGAAATGGGGCTATCGTGCATTATTCAGCAAAAGAAGAAGACTGTAAAGTGGTGACGAATGAGGGAACGATTCTTATTGATTCAGGCGGGCAGTATCTTGAAGGAACCACTGATATTACACGAACGCTGTCTCTAGGTCACCCCTCAGAACAGTTCAGGGAAGACTCTACACGGGTGTTGCAGGGAATGATTCGCCTTTCGATGGTGAAATTTCCAAAAGGAACCCGGGGTGTGCACCTTGATGCGGTCGCGAGACTGCCGCTGTGGAACGAAGGAAAAGATTATGCTCACGGTACCGGTCACGGTGTGGGAAGCTTCATGAATGTTCATGAAGGGCCTCAAAACATCCGGAAAGATATGAACTTTCAGGAATTGCTTCCGGGAATGGTATGTTCCAACGAACCCGGATTTTATGTAGAAAATGAATACGGAATTCGCCATGAAAATCTGATTGCTGTCAGAGAATGGGAAAACACCAGATATGGAATTTTTTATGCTTTTGAAACCCTTACAATATGTCCGTTTGATAGATCGGTGATTAAAAAAGAGTTGCTCCGCGAAGATGAAATTAGCTGGCTGAACGGATACCACGCCTGGTGTAAGGAAATGCTGGAAGAAGACCTGAGCGGAGACGTAAAAACTTGGTTTCTGGAACAGGTGAAACCATTATAGTAATGAAGGCCGGCTTTGCATGAGCCGGCCTTTTTCTTAATTAAAATTAATTTTTTCCAGAACGAAATTTTGGCAGTCGTCCTTTCGGATGATGCGCAGCTTGATTTCATCTCCAAACTGGTTTTGAAGCCGCTTGGCAAACCGGAAAAGAATGTCTTTTTGATTGCGGTCTTTGCGGAGTTGTTTAAAAGCTCTTTTATTGGTAAATACTTTTTCCTCTTTCATAATTATTACCTCCAGATTCAATTGTTTATTCAAGGAAGTAAGTAGTTGACGATCTTCCGGATCTAAGATATGGTCGGCTTTTATTTGATATAAGGAGTTCATTTTTGTTTTAAATTTTCGACAAATATATTGACGAATCTTAACTCATCAGTTAGTAACTGAAAAAGTTATAAACCTTCCTCAGAATACTGAAAATACAAGCTGTTGAGCAAATTTGTAAATCCACAAATTAACTTATTTTTGCAAAATGAATCACGACACCATCTGCGCACTTGCCACCCCCAACGGAGTGGGTGCGATAGGAATGATCAGAGTTTCAGGAAATGAAGCTCTACCTATTGTCCAACGTTGTTTTGAAGGGAAAAATATTACCGAAGTTGCTTCTCACACGGTGCATTACGGATTTATAAAAGATGGCGATGAGCAGATTGATGAGGTAATGGTATCGGTTTTCAGAGCTCCCAAGACTTTTACTACAGAAGATTCGGTGGAAATTTCCTTTCACGGTTCGCCCCATATTGCCCAAAAAATTCTGGAAGTTTTAATGAAAAACGGAGCCAGAATGGCCAGAGCCGGAGAATTTACAATGCGTGCTTTTATGAATGGAAGAATAGATTTGTCGCAGGCGGAAGCTATTGCTGATGTTATTGCGAGTGAAAATGATGCCTCCCGGAAAGTAGCTTTGAACCAGCTGAAAGGCGGCATTTCCAACGAAATTTCTACACTTCGGGATGACCTACTCAACTTTACTTCCCTCATAGAACTGGAACTCGATTTTGCTGAAGAAGATGTGGAGTTTGCCGACCGTACTGCCATGAAGATGCTCCTGAACCGACTGGAAGAAAAACTAAGTGCCCTCATGGAAAGTTTTCAGTACGGAAACGCTATTAAAAACGGAGTAGGAGTGGCCATCATAGGGAAACCAAATGCTGGAAAATCAACGTTACTGAATGCCTTGCTGAAGGAAGAACGCGCCATCGTTTCGGACATTGCCGGAACTACCCGCGATACTATCGAAGAGGTTTTGCACATCAACGGCACGGCTTTCCGCTTCATAGATACCGCAGGAATAAGAGATACCACAGACGCCATCGAAGCTATTGGTGTTCAGCGGGCTAAAGAAAAAATTTCCACTGCGAAAATTTTGCTCTATCTTTATGATGAAGAGGATATAACACCTGAAGAAGTAATTAGTTTTGTAAAGGAGTTCTGGCGTAAAGATTTGAAAATCATTTTATTGCACAATAAAATGGACCTCAGGAAAAATACTGAAAATGAGTTCGACTATACATTATGCAAAAATCTAATTCCGGAGTTTACCAACACCATTATTCCCATTTCTGCGAAAGACCAAACCGGAATTGAGATTCTGAAGAGGGAACTTTCTGCCTATGTGGAAAACCTGAAAACAGACGAAAACACTGTCATTACGAACCAGCGGCATTTCGAAGCACTACAAAAATCCCTGCAGTCAGTCCGTAATGTTAAAACAGCCTTAACCCAAAGTTTTCACACCGAACTGCTCGCCTACGAACTGCGTTATGCCCTCGAGCATTTAGGTGAGATCTCCGGTGAGTTCACCAATGATGAAATTTTGGGCAATATTTTCTCTAAGTTTTGTATCGGGAAGTAGTTGGGTTTCCTGGTTCTGAAAGTGATAAATTCTATATATATATTGTAGCTATTCACCACTTACAGTTGAGTGTTTTCCTTTTTATGATAATGCCGATTAGTATTTCCATGTCGGTCTCTCTTCATAATAATCTTTATGAGACCTCGGTGGCAACGCTAGGGATTATGATCTAAACACTGAAAACACGAATAAACAAAAACCCTCATCCAGCTGTGAGGGTTTCCATTTTTACCAATTCGGTTTTACAGTTGTGCAAATCTCGCCTGAAAGAATCTTAGGTATTTCGGTTCATACACCATTTTCAATCCTTTGATTTTGTTTCGTCTTTCATAAACTCTGGCGGTAGATTCGGCAATAACGTCCATGTGGGCCTGCGTGTACACTCTACGAGGAATGGTGAAGCGTACCAATTCCAATTTCGGATAGTAATTTTCGCCGTTAGCTTTTCTTCCTGCAGAAACGATTCCACGCTCCATGGTACGAATTCCGGCATCCAGATAAATTTCCGCTGCCAACGTTTGTGCCGGGAAATCATCCTGCGAGATATGAGGCAGAAACTGTTTGGCATCTACAAAAATTCCGTGTCCACCGATAGGTTTCACGATCGGAATTCCAAACTCTTTCATTTTATTGCCCAGATAGATGACCTGCCCGATCCGTGCTTTCATGTGCGCATCTTCAACACTTTCATAAATACCGATGGCCATAGCTTCCATATCTCTCCCTGCTAGTCCACCGTAGGTGTGCAGGCCTTCGTAAACGACCACGAGATTTCGGGCTTCTTCAAATTTATCCCAGTCGTTCAGAGCAAGAAATCCACCGATGTTGACAAGCGCATCTTTCTTCCCACTGAACGTTGCACCGTCCGTATAACTGCAGATTTCCTTTACAATATCTGCGATGCTTTTCAGGCGATAACCTTCTTCGTGCTGTTGGATGAAATAAGCATTTTCAGCAATCCGCGTCATATCCAGCATGATTTTTATGCCTTTCTCTTCTGTATATTTTCGTAGTTCTTTTAGGTTTTCCATGGAAACCGGCTGTCCGCCCGCTAAGTTGACAGTAACCGCGACGCAGATGTAGGGTATCTTTTCCACTCCGTATTCCTGAACCAGTTTTTCTACCTTATTTAGATCTACATTTCCCTTAAACGGATATTCAGATTCGGGATCATGTGCTTCATCAATAATGACATCATGAAAAATCCCTCCGGAAAGTTCCTGATGGAGCCGGGTTGTGGTAAAATACATGTTTCCGGGTACAATATCTCCGGGCTTGATCATGATCTGGGAAAGAATATTCTCTGCGCCTCTTCCCTGATGGGTAGGCACGATATATTTGTAGCCATAAACTTCTGAAACGGCATTTTCTAAATTATAATAATTTTTGCTTCCGGCGTAGGCTTCGTCGCCGCGCATCATTCCGCTCCATTGTTCATCGCTCATTGCGCTGGTTCCGCTGTCGGTAAGCAGATCGATGTACACATCTTCCGATTTTAAAAGAAAAGTGTTGAATCCGGCTTCGGCAAGTGCTTTTTTCCGTTGTTCGGGGGTGGTCATTTTCAGAAGTTCCACCATTTTTATTTTGTAGGGCTCTGCCCAGCTGTCTCTTTTTGGTAACATTGTTTGTCATTTTAAGTTTGGAAATAGTAAGTTGCAGGAACATAAAGTGTAAATTCCTGAGAAATTAAAATTGGAGAAACAACAATCAGGTAGGTTTGCGGAGGAATTTTTTGTAAAGAAGTAATGAGAAAATGTCCACATAGGTTTCGGAACATTTAATGAAATTTAAATCAGAGATTCTCATACCTTCAGTTTTATATAACAAAGGTAGCATTCCCTTTCTTATAAAATTCTGACTTTGGTCATAATTGGCGTATCTATTGCAATGTTTTTTCCAAATCAAAATTAGCATTATGAGAACACGACTTTTAAGAAAAGCCCTTCTGTGGGCGGCACCGTTGGTTATTGGATTTATCGTTAAAAAAATTGAGGAAAGACAAATGAAGAAGCAACAAGGAAAACCGCGAAATGTTGCGCTTTAATTTCCGACAACCGTTCTAAAAAGAGCGGTTTTTTTAATTTAGTTGAAAAAACCTCCCCTTTATAAAAAAGAGAGGTGGTCTGTTTGATTCAATTCAATCTTAATTTAAATTCTACTGGATCTCTGTCACCTTAGCATCTCCTTCAAATTCTCCTTTTATTTCAGGCCCGGAAGAAGGTTCCATTTCAAATTTAATTTTGAAATTATTTTCACTATTGCGTGTTACTGTACAAACTCCGGATATCAGATTATTATAGGTGTCAGTATGTTTTCCTGTGGTTTCTGTGTATTGAGAATGCCAAGGATCGAGTTGCCTGCTGCTGCCAGTAATTTTGTACTCGCCGTTCATCATATTATTAAATGGAAAGCTGATTCTTAGTCTTACTGTGCGGATCGTATTTCCCTGCTCTGAAGTGAGATCGAAAGTATAATCGTTGGATTGGTTTGCGGCAATACTTTTGTAACCATTTACAGTAGCTTTGTTAATCTGATAAGTAGCACCGTCCACAGTGAAATTACCAAGGTTTGGCAGATCTTCATCATCGTTGGAACAGGAAGACATCAACATCGAAAAAGAAAGACACAGGAGTGAAAAGAAGAATATTTTTTTCATAGAATAAATTTTTTAGCGAATCTAATTTTATTTTCTCAAACTGGCAACTTTTCTATTGCTCACTTTCGGTTCAGAGCCTATTGAAAGATTTACTCTTCATCCAGATAATATCCTTGATTGTTCACATCTCCGTCCACCAGATCTTCTGTATTTCCGGTGCGGTCTTTCTGCTCCTGAAACATTTCTTCATAATCTTTGGTGTACAGCGACTGCGGCACTACATGCACATCAAACATCAGTTCCATTTTCTGAGTAGTAGCAAAGTTGCCGTATAATGTAATGTAATGCTGAACCTCGCCTATATTTTTCGCAGAATTGTAGGTCAGCGTAAGGTGGGCTTCTTTTCCCGGCGGAATAGTGCCAATAGATGATTTTTCTAGTGTGATACACCCGCAGGAAGTTATGATATCTTCCAGAATAAACGGATTTTGCCCGGTGTTTTTAATGGGAAAAACAATGTTCAGTTCCTGACCCATAAGAATAGGATAATAATGGCGATTGTTATCAGTGATCTGAATAGTTGTTTTCTTGTCTTTGATATCTTTGCAGGCGTTACCACTTAGTAATAGTATGGCAGCAGCGGTTAAAAAAAATAGTTTTCTCATTTTATTTAATTTAAAACCTGAATTTCATCGCAGGCAATAATGCTCCTTTTGTCCCGGGCCTGATCGAAATGCAGTTCAACATTTTTGAATAGTTGTATTGGAAGAACGATCTCTGCCAAAGCAGTGTTTTCGGAAACCGTAAAATTATGTTCCGAAATTTCTCTGACTACCTTACCG
>JAEYOX010000095.1 GCA_023411265.1 Bacteroidota bacterium
TTTTTATTTCAAAATCGTACTTTTGCAGCATGGCAAAAAACAAAAGGAAAAACCAGATTCTCGAGAACATCACGCTCGTCTCAGCAGGGGCAAAAGGCGTGGCCGTAGGCAGAACGGAAGAAGGCAAAACCGTCCTTGTATCCGGCGCAGTTCCGGGAGATGTGGTGAACGCAAGGGTGAAGAAATCTAAATCCAAATATTTTGAAGCAGAAATAGCCGACCTTGTGGAAGCTTCGCCGTTTCGCGTGCTGCCAAGATGCATCCACTTTGGCGTGTGCGGCGGGTGTAAATGGCAAAACCTGAGCTATGAAAAACAGCTCGAGTTCAAGCAGAACGAGGTGGTGAACAATATCCTGAGAATAGGCGGTGTAGATCAGTTTGAGACACAGCCCATCCTAGGTGCAGAAAAGCAGTATTACTACCGCAACAAAATGGAGTTTTCTTTTTCCGATGCACGCTGGCTCACTTTGGATGAGGTGAATTCCGATGCTGAAATTCATGATAAGAATGCCCTGGGATTCCATATTCCCGGGATGTGGAGCAAGATATTGGATTTGAAAGAATGCCACCTTCAGGAAGATCCTTCCAACGCTATTCGCCTTGCCGTGAAGCAGTACGCTGTGGAAAACAACCTCGATTTTTTCGATGTAAGAAACCAAGAAGGTTTCCTGCGAACCATGATGTTACGCCAAAATTCAAAGGGCGAATGGATGGTGCTTTTCCAGTTGTTTCGCGAAGAAAAGGAGAACCGTGAGAAGCTTTTTGCCTTTCTTCTGGAAAATTTTCCTCAGATCAGAACATTGCTTTTTGCCATTAATCCAAAGGGCAACGACTCTATTTATGATCTGGAAGTGCAGACCTATTTCGGCGAAGGCTATCTGATGGAAGAAATGGATGGGCTCAAATTTAAAATAGGCCCGAAATCTTTTTTCCAAACCAACTATGCCCAGGCGTTGGAACTCTACAGGAAAACTTTGGAATTTGCCGATTTAAAAGGTCATGAAGTCGTGTACGATCTCTACACCGGAACCGGCACCATCGCTCAATATGTCGCACGGAATGCCAAACAGGTCATCGGCATCGAGTCGGTTCAGGAAGCCATCAATGCCGCGGAAGAGCATGCCCTGCTGAACGGCCTGGACAATTGCACCTTCTACTGTGGCGATATGAAAGAGGTTTTCACAGAGGAATTCCTCAGCCAGCACCCGAAAGCAGATGTGCTGATCACAGATCCGCCACGAGATGGCATGCATCAGAAGGTGGTGGAACAAATATTAAAACTCGCCCCGGAAAGAATCGTGTATGTAAGTTGTAACTCCGCTACGCAGGCAAGGGATATTGCTTTGATGAAAGAGCATTACGACGTGGTGAAAATCCTTCCTGTGGATATGTTCCCGCAAACCCATCATGTGGAGAACATTGCACTTCTTTTGAGGAAATAATACAGATTGTTTATCTTTAGCAAAAAAATGATATAATGAATTTCAAACGAATACTTTTATTGTCTTTATTCTCTTTGGTAACCTTTGCGACGGCGCAGGAAAAAGATACCGTAAAGGCCAAAACCGATACTGCTGCCGTAAAGAAATCTGCCGCTGCGGCAAAAGATAAAAAACCAGAGAAGATAAAACCGTATAAGGAAGTCATCACTGAGAAAGCAACTACAGACGAGGGCATCATCACGGTACATAAAGTAGAAGATAAGTATTATTTTGAAATTCCCGATACCGTTCTGAGAAAAGAATTTCTTCTGGTGAGCCGCCTTACCAAAGCTGCGGCAGGCATGAGATCCGGAACAACAGGTTACGCCGGCGACCAGATAGGGCAAAACCTTATTTCCTTTGAAAAAGGCCCAAACGATAAGATCTTTATACGCTCCGTTTCCTATGCAGATTACGCCAGCGATTCTACTTCGCAGATGTACAATTCGGTGATGAGGAACAATACCCATGCAATTATTCATGCATTCGATATCAAAGCTTTCGGAAAGGACAAGAAATCTTCCGTTGTAGATATTACAGATTTAATCAATGCCGATAATGAACTGGTTTCCTTTTCCCCGACGGTGAAGAAAAGATATAAAGTCGGAGCCTTCCAAAAGGACAAATCTTATGTGAATTTCATCCGGTCGTTTTCCACCAATATTGAGCTCAATACTACCAAAACATTCGCACGAACCTTAGGCAACATGACTTTTCCTCCCGGAACGGAAAAGCCGGAAGTAAGTGGAAATTATACAGTGGAAATCAATTCCTCGCTGGTGCTTTTGCCGGAAAATAAAATGCAGCCACGATATTATGACCCGAGAGTGGGCTATTTTACCATAAGCTATACGGATTTTGATCTCGATCCTCAGGGCGTGAAAAGAGTGTCCTTAATTAAAAGATGGCGCCTGGAACCGAAACCTCAGGATTTGGAAAAATATAAAAGAGGCGAACTTGTAGAACCGGCAAAACCGATTGTATTCTATATTGATCCTGCTACACCAAAGAAATGGGTTCCTTATCTGATGCAGGGAGTTAATGACTGGCAGAAAGCTTTTGAGAAGGCGGGATTTAAGAATGCTATTTATGCTAAAATTCCAAACGCGAAAGATGAACCGGAATGGAGTCTGGAAGACGCAAGATATTCGGCTATCGTGTATAAACCGTCGGATGTTCCGAATGCTTCCGGGCCGTCTATTTCAGATCCGAGAACAGGCGAAATTCTTGAAAGCCATATCAATTGGTATCATAATGTGATGATGCTGCTTCGAAACTGGTATTTTGTTCAGGCTTCTCCTAATGATCCAAGAGCACAAAAGTTAGATTTTGATGACAAACTGATGGGCGAACTTATCCGTTTTGTTTCCGCTCATGAAGTGGGACATACCTTGGGATTAAGGCATAATTTTATCGCAAGCAACGCTGTTCCTGTAGAAAAACTGAGAGACCGAAAATGGCTGGAAAAGAACGGACACACGCCTTCTATAATGGATTATGCAAGATTTAATTACGTTGCACAGCCGGAAGATAAAGTAGGAGAGAAAGGAATTATGCCCAGAGTAGGGGATTATGATGAATGGGCAATAGAATGGGGATACAGACGATTCTATCAGTACAATTCACCTGAAAAAGAAAAAGCTCACCTAAATAAATGGGTGATCAATAAACTTAAAGATCCGAGGTTGCATTTCGGTACAGAAAGCAATCAGTTTGATCCGCGCCTTCAAAGCGAACAGGTGGGCGATAATCCGATGATTGCCGGAAGATATGGAATCAAAAACCTGAACAGAATTGTGAATAATCTGAAGAAATGGACTGCCAAGCCCAACGAAGATTATGAAAATCTTTCCTTAATGTATGATCAGGTTACAGGACAGTTCGGTAGATATCTGGGTCATGTTTCAAAATATATTGGCGGACAGACAGAAACGCCGAAGAATATTGAACAGGAAGGCGCAGTGTATGAAGTAGTGCCAAAGGCTCAGCAAAAAGAGGCATTGCAGTTTCTGAACGAAAACATCTTTCAAACTCCGGACTGGCTTTTGAGAAATGAAATTTTTGTGAAGACAGGAAAATCATCTGTTGAAGTAGTGGAAAGACTACAGAACAGTGTATTGAACCGAATTCTGAGTCCGTCCGTGGTGCAGATGATGTATCTTTCTTCCACAGCAGACACGAATGCATATCCCGTTATTGAATATATGAGTGATTTGAAACAGATGATGTTCACTGCTGAACCAGATCTTTTCAGACGAAATCTTCAGCGGAATTATATAGGTTCTATGATTAATTTGCTGAATGCAAAACCTACCACAGCTTCTTCTTCCCGTTTTTTCAGATCGGTAAGCATCTCCGATAACTCTGATGTGAAAGCAGTAGTTCGCGGTACGTTGAACAGCCTGAAAAATGATTTAAAATCCAGACCGGCCAGCGATGCTGTGGTGAAATATCATTATGAAGATTTGGTGTACAGATTGGAAAAAGCATTGGATCCTGAGAACTAAAAAGATGAGAACTGCCGTTCTGTTTTTTGCTGTTTGTCTTTTTCTGTTTTCCTGTAATACGGATGATGATATTTGTGCCGGAGGAGAAGGAACACCGCGGATGAAGATAAAATTTAAAACCCTCGCAACCGGAAAACCCAAAACTATGGATTCTCTTTTCGTAGGTGTGGATTATGGTAACGGAGTGGTTCCGGTGATTGAAAGAAGAACAGCAACGGACTCGGTTTTTGTTCCTTTGCGGGTAGATGATAATGGCTTTACAGATTTGTATATCAGTACTTCGCAACTTGGCTTAAAATCTCAGATCAGGGTGAAGTATAATGACAAAACGGAATATGTGTCGCCGGCGTGCGGTATCAGAAAACTGTACGAAAATGTTGCTTCTGAAATTATTGGTTTAGGACCGGTTCCTGCAATTGAAAACGCACAAACTGAAATTGTAAATGAGAACAAAACGCACCTTTTTCTTCTTTTTTAGTTTTCTTTTTACGCTGAGCTTTTCTCAGGAAAATGAAGTTCAGCAGAAAGAAAAATGGCGTTACGATCCAAATTTCATGATTGGTCTTGATTTCCTGAATGCCGGAATTTCATTGTTTTCAGAAAGAAAAGTTTATCAGGGATTTGTTTCTTCCCGTTTGAAGGAAAAACTGCACGCTGTTGCTGATGCGGGATTTGAGGAGAATACTTATCGGAAAAACGGATATGATGCATCGGTCAATGGCCCTTTTGTAAAAATTGGAGGGTTTTATATGTTGATGAGGGATCCTGAAAATGTACAAAACGGTTTTTATGCAGGTGCAAAATTAGCGGCTTCTTTTTATAAACAGGAATACCTTGCAGTTCCGGTTTGGGGCTTTGGCGGTAGCAATTCATATGAATCTTTTCCAGCATCTTCACAATCTTCGTATTGGACAGAAGCGGTAATTGGGGGAAGAGTTCAGCTATTTTCGAGCAATTTCTACATCGATGTGAATGTTCAGCCGAAATATTTACTATTCTCGACAAAGCAGGAAGATATTCAGCCCATGCTCGTTCCGGGTTTTGGGCAGAGCGCCGGGAAATTTAATTTCGGGTTTATGTGGAATCTGGCGTATTATTTTTAAATTTTATTCTCTAAAGGATGAAGCCAGTTCGCGATACAGACTGGCCAATTCTTCCGGAGGATTCCCTGCATCGAAAGTCTGTGAAGAATAGATAGTATCATTTATACTCACCCTAATAGTTGCAGCCATCGCGCCGTCATAAAGCCTTTTGTTGGTGGGAGGATTAAAGGATGCTATTTTCTCCGGGTTTAGATTGGTAATTAATATATGAAGGTTTTTCCATTCAGTTTCCGTGGTTTTGAAACTGCGTTTCTTCCGGTTTATTTCCACCTCTTTTGAGTTAGGTGTTAGAACGATCATTCTTCTTGATCCGAGAGTAATTTCTTCCAGTTCTATTTTTTGAAAATCGTAATTCGAGGATTTTTCTGTTTTTGCTTGCGATGATCCGGTAGTGTTTTGTGCTTTGCAGTGGAACAACAGTAACCCTGCGATTACGAGAAAAAGAGATTTTATATACATTGAATGGGAATTTTAATAATTATGTAGCAAACTTAAATCCAAAATATAAACATCATCGAATTTATTCCGTTATATAAATTTATTTATATTTGCAAAATTACCCATTAAAATAAAATAATGAAAAAAAGGCTTGCATTTTTGTTTATGGCATTAAGCTTCGGGCTTTCAGATGCGCAATGGACAAAAACCAATTACAGAGAAAAAACTAACATCGAAAACTCTAATGTACGGCAGTTTTATACATTAGACATGAATACGCTTAGGTCCCAACTTGAGGATGCTCCGGAAATGGGCAAGGGATCGATAGGCGTACAGATTTCTATACCTACTATGGATGGCAAAGTGGAACGCTTCACAGTGTATAGTTTTCCCGTGATGGACAAAGAACTGGCGATTCAGTATGATTTGGG
>JAEYOX010000116.1 GCA_023411265.1 Bacteroidota bacterium
CAACACGATTTGAACTGATTTCCTTTGTCTGTAATCCGCGAAATGCGGCACGCCATTCAAAGGACATTTGTTCGGTAATTGTTTAGCGTTGAGTTTACCTTTAATGTGTTAGAACTATTGTAGGCAGGTTTTCAGGAAAAGAAAATCTACTTTTCCAATGCTTCCAGGTTTTGGTTGATTTTTTTCAGCCGTTCGGAGGAAGCTTTAATATTATTTTCATTGACCAGAGAAGCCACTTCAGCGTTGGTTCCAAGTTTCAGTGCACACATGGCAAGAGCATCCTGCTTGTCGCGCACGTCAAAATTCTGTTCAAAATCTTTAATCATCAGTTCAATCTGTTTCCCGACTTTGCGCAGGGTTTCTTCTTCTGCTGCGGGAACATTCAGCGGATACACTCTTCCTGCGATATTAATGGTAATTCGTCTTATATCCATTACAATCCGCTGTTTTGAAGTTCGGCAATACAGAAATCCACTTCCTTGATAAGCCGGTTCAGATGGTTTTTCATCAGTCTGTTATGTTCCGGATTTCCTGCTATTGCTGAATAAAGTTTTATATTTTTCTGTTCTTCTGCTAATACCTGATTTTTCTTTCTCTCCTCATCATATTTCTGCTTCAGGACTTTTAACTCTTCATTCAGCGCAACATAATCTTTGGAAAGTGCCTGATAATTTTTGGTTACGGCTGCGATTCTGTTTTCCAGTTCCAAAAAATGTTGTTCTAAATCTTTGAGCATTTCAGGTTTTTAAAATTCTAACATTTAAGCAAAAATATAAAATTTAATGATGAATCTTATAATAAAACATATTCTTTTTTGCCCGCTTAGGAAAATAAAAAAGAGAAGGTGTGGGTAACCTTCTCTTTTTCTTGATATTATATGATCTTTTATTCAAACTTCAGCGTAAACATAAATGCCCGGGTTTGCAATGTAGAAAGTGATTTTGCCCAATAAGGCGGCGTGCCTGCATTATCGGCCACTATTTCATTATTCATAAAGAAAGTACCGCGGATTCCGGGAGTCAGCTTAAATCTGTTGAAATAAATCTGAATTCCGATTTCGGCCGACCAGGCAAAATTGTGCGTAGTAGATCGGAATACCTGCTGAAGATTATCCTCTTCACTGTTGGCATTCGACTGCAAGTTAACAACATAATTCACTCCTGCAGCTACATAAGGACGGGTGTTGTACCATCTATCTCCGTGCATTTCTACGAGCACGGGAATATCCAGCATGGTAGATTTTACTCTTCTCACCCTGTCGTCCTCATCCATAGGAAATGGAGTGAAGGGAGGGTTGGTAAGCGTTCCGGCAGCATATTGATCATTGGATTGGGTATTAAAAGTAATTTCTCTTTCGGCAAACTGAAGCCCGGGTTCCAGACGAAGATCAAAATAATCGTTCAGCCTCATTTTACCGATCAGTCCGGCCCCAAAACCACCCATTGGTTTGGCCGAAACCAGATTATGATTGCCATTCATCCCGTATCTTGGATGTAGAACGGTGTGAAAATCAAACAAATTTCCATTAAGATAAAAGCCCCAGCTGAATTTCTGATGATCAAAACTCTCCAACCTGTCCATTCTGTTTCTGGTTCGGAACTGTGCATCGGCCAGTGTCGCAAATGTAAAGGATACTAAAACCAGTGATTTTAATAAAATTTTATTCATGTGTATATTTAATTTTTCTTACCCATTTTTTGTCACGCCGGTATTATTTGGTGGCTTTATAAATGGTGGCAATTCCTAAACTCAGTTTTTTATATTCCACTTTTTTGAAACCTGTTTCCAGCAGGATCTGTTTCATTTTTTCTCCGAACGGAAACGCATTTACCGAATCGGGAAGATAAGTATAAGCGCGGTTGTCCTTAGAAACCAATCTTCCGATCATAGGAAGAATATTTTTGAAATAAAACATATAAAGCGGTGCAAAAAGACCTTGCACTTTAGAAAATTCCAAAATATAAACGCTTTTTCCTTTTTTCACCACTCTTCTCAGTTCGGCCAATCCTTTATTCAGATTTTCAAAATTCCGGACGCCAAATGCTACTGAAACCGCATCAAAACGATCGTCTTCAAAAGGCAATTGTTCAGCATCTCCTTTCTGCAGTGAAATTCTGTCGTCTAAATTAAGTTTTTTTATTTTAACAGCACCAACATTTAACATTTGTTGCGATAAATCCAATCCTACTACCTTTGCTCCTGTTCCTTTTTGGATGGTAATAGCAAGATCGCCGGTTCCCGTAGCCACATCAAGCACCTCTCTTACATTATCCTTCTTCATCCATTTCATGAGGGTATTACGCCACATGACATCGATCTTCAGGGAGAGAACATGATTGAGCAGGTCATACTTCGGAGCGATGTTATCAAACATATCCTCTACTTCACTTTTCTTGCTCGCACCGGAGTTGTACGGCTTTACCGGATCTGTATTATTCATTAAAATTGATAATATTCTTTATAGTAGTTTAAAAAATCCTCTTTCCGGAATATCTTCGTCCGCGTTTCGGTTTTTTGAATATTTTTGATAATGCGGTCGTAGTTTTCGTTAACATTGTAATAGAAATCTTCTGTATACAAAGTGTTGAAATGCTTGGGTGCTCCGAAGTATTTTTCGCCCTCAATGGTGGTAGTTCCTAGGGCCATCAGCAATGAATCTTTATCGATATCGTATCCGTAATATTGGGTATGGATGTAATAATCCTGATGTGCAATATTTAAAAGTCCGCGCTGATTCTTTACTGTAAATGCAGAATCGTAGAGCAGTTTTTTATTTTGATCGAAAACCTGAATGCTGTTTTGGCCTTTATTCAGTTCCACTTCAACATGCTGTCCTCCGGAAATAATTTTCTCCCTACCTTTATTTAATGTAAAGTAATAAGTTTCTGAAGTGGGATTGTCTACCAAATAGGCATTCTTTTTAGCCAGAAAAAGAAAATACACTCCGAAAGCCATCAGAACAGTAAGAACAGAGATCAGGAAACCTTTGAAAGCCGGGCTGTTTTTCATATCCTTTAATGGAGATTTTTGCAAATTTAATAATAATTTTCATTCTACCTTATAGATATTAATTCATACATTTGCATTTAATTTTTTTTACTTTTTTTACCGATGCCCAATACAGTTATCATAGGATCAGGCAGCTATTTACCGTCACAAATTATTGGACGAGAGCGTTTTATGGATACCACTTTCTTTACAGAAACAGGTGAGAAGATTGATAAGCCTGCGGAAGAAATCATTGGAAAATTTGTAGAAATTACAGAGATAGAAAACCGTCGGTACGTGAAAGATGATCAAATGAATTCCGACATCGGTTATGAAGCATCTAAAAAAGCGATTGCCTCTGCCGGGATTGATCCTGAGGTATTGGATTACATTATCTTTGCCAGTAATTTTGGAGAAGTTACGCATGATTCCCGGCCAAACTTTATGCCGAATATGGCAGCACGGGTTAAAAACAAATTGGGTATCAAAAACCGGAAATGTGTTCCGTACGATATGATTTTCGGATGTCCGGGTTGGGTAGAGGGAATGATTCTGGCCAATCATCTCATTAAAGCCGGAGTCGCCAAAACCATTCTTGTTATCGGTGCCGAAACGCTGAGCAGAGTGATTGATCCTTACGACCGGAATAAAATGATTTTCGCAGATGGCGCAGGAGCTACCATAGTCCAGGCTACGGACGAAGAAAATGTCGGAATTATCGCCAGCAATACTATTTGCGATAATGATATTGAAATCAGATACCTGGAAAGTGCACCTTCTCTCAATAAAGAAGCGGATCAGAAGGAACTGTACATCCGGATGCAGGGAAGAAAAATATATGAATACGCGTTGAAGAACGTTCCGGATGCCATCAAAACTACAATAGATGATGCCGGACTGAGCATTGAAGATATCGACAAAATATTGCTGCATCAGGCGAATGCTAAAATGGATCATGCCATTATTGACAGACTAATGAGACTTTATGGCAAGAAAGAGTATGATGAAATCGTAGCACCAATGACCATTCAGGAGTTTGGAAATTCTTCTGTTGCTACCATTCCTACTATGTACGATCTGATTATGAGCGGCCAAATGGAAGGTCAAAAGTTCAAAGAAAAAGGAAATGTCGTTTTTGCTTCGGTAGGAGCAGGGATGAATATTAATGCGATTGTTTACCGGTTTCCGTAAATTAGTCACAAATACTAAATCAGGCACAGAATTTGAGAAAGTTCTGTGCTTTTTTATTTTACTATGCAGAAAAACCTTCTCATCTTTACCGCCATTATATTCGCTCTGGAATTTTATGTATTTCAGGCTCTTAAAATGATAACCGATAAACCTTGGGCCAGAACTGCATACTGGATTGTTACACTCTCTGTCTATACTCTTCTTTTCTATCTTATCCTTAGTTTCAGCAGAGCGGAAAGCGGACATCACCGTATTCAGTTCATTGTTTCTCTTTTTTTGATATTTGTAGTTCCTAAGCTTTTAGCTGTTATCTTTCTTGTGATTGATGATCTCTTCCGGCTGATGGAATTTGGAATCCAATCCTTTTCCGGACAATCAGATAAAAGCTATCCGGGCAGAAGAAAATTTCTTGGACTTGCCGGACTTGGGCTTACCGGTCTGTTCGCTATTTTGTTTACAGACGGAATCCTGTTTGGGAAATACCGCCATACTGCCCGAAAGGTAAAACTAAAAATTCCCGGGCTTCCTGAAAGTTTCAAAGGATACAGAATCGTTCAGATTTCAGATATTCACAGCGGAAGTTTCAAAAATCCCGAAAAACTATATCCAGCCATAGATTTGATTAATGAACAAAAACCTGATCTGGTTCTGGCAACGGGCGATACGGTTAATAATTATGCAGAAGAATTTATTCCTTTTATTTCATTATTGTCTAAAATTCAATCGAAAGACGGAAAATTTTCAGTGTTAGGAAATCACGATTACGGTCATTATGCAGAATGGAAATCCAAAGAAACTAAGGAGAAAAATGTTCCCGAACTCATTCGATTGAAAAAGCAGGCCGGTTTTGAGACGTTGAGAAATGAACATCGGATTATAGAAAGAAATGGCGAAAAACTGTACCTTATTGGAGTGGAAAACTGGGGCTTGAAACCTTTTCCCCAATATGGAGATCTGGACAAAGCAACCCAAGGAATTCCGCCGGAAGCCGCTAAAATATTGATGAGCCACGATCCTTCTCATTTTGATGAAAAAGTGAAGCATCATCCTTCTAATATTCAACTTACCGTATCCGGGCATACCCACGGAATGCAGTTCGGCTTAGACCTGAAAAATATAAAATGGAGCCCTGTGCAATACCGTTACAAAAAATGGGCAGATCTGTACGAAAGCGCCGGTAAATTCCTGTATGTGAACCGCGGCTTTGGTGTTATCGGATATCCCGGGAGGGTGGGAATCTTTCCGGAAATCACTGTTTTTGAATTGAGCTAAACAAAAAACGGAGCCGGTTTCAAAGAAACCGGCTTATTTAATACTAAGGTGCACAAAATTAATCATTAAAACGCTGCCCCTCTTTTCCGAGCTTTATTTTCAAATTTTTAATCATATCTTTTGTCATTTCCGGCAATCCGAACTCGTAGTGTAGTCCCCAATCCTGTTTTGCTACGGAGTCATCAATAGAAGCGGGCCAAGAATCTGCAATGGCCTGACGGAAATCCGGTTGGTAATCAATGGTGAAATCAGGTATTTCCTTTTTAATTTCAGCGGCTAATTCGGAAGGTGTAAAAGACATTCCGCCAAGGTTATACGACGTACGAACTGTGAGATCTTCTTTCGGTGCTTCCATGAGTTGCAATGTGGCATTGATGGCATCTTCCATGTACAGCATCGGCATCGCCGTATGTTCACTGATAAAACTGGTGTAATTTCCTTTTTCCACAGCGTCATAAAATATTTCTACTGCATAATCTGTGGTTCCTCCGCCTGCTGGAGTTTTCCAGGAAATGAGACCGGGATAACGGATGCTTCTAACATCCACACCGTGTTTTTCAAAATAATATTCGCACCATTTTTCTCCCGCCAGTTTAGAGATTCCGTACACTGTAGAAGGATTCAAAACCACGTCCTGTGCGACATTATCCTTGGGAATACCTTTTCCGAAAACCGCAATAGAGCTGGGCCAGAATATTTTATTGATAAGACCCTCTCTGGCCATTTCGCAAAAATTAATCAGAGGTTCTACATTCAATTTCCAGGCAAAAAGCGGTTGCTTTTCTGACGTTCCGGAAAGCAAAGAAGCCAGATGATATACCGTAGTAATATGATAATCCTGAATCACCTGTCTTACCAGTTGGGTATTGGTTACATCCATCCGTTCATAATATTTTGCACTGGTGGTTGTTTTATCCCACCGTTCCAGGCCGGAAGCTACTACATTCTCTTCTCCGTGAATTTCAATCAGCCTGTTGGTAAGTTCGGTGCCGATCTGTCCTAAGGCACCGGTAATAAGTATTTTTTCAGTGGAAGATTCCATCATCATATTTTGAATTTATACAAATTTAAAGATTTAATCCTATTTCTAAAACAGATTTTACTCTTAATAGAAAGAATAATTTCATCTGTATTCCGCAATGCTGCCTTATATAATTACTTTGAGGCTTTTAGGCATTACCTTTATATTTACAGGCGAAGGAATTGCGTAATATTCACCATCCAAATGCCAGTCTTCCGTATCTGCGTTGACGCTCATTTCAGAAGAGGAAACAAACGAAACATAGCGGTCTTCTTTCAGACGTTTTGTAAACATTCGGTACGCAAACAGCAATCCGTAAGTAAATGGAAATTTCTTCACCAAAACCAATTCTGCCAAACCATCGGCTTTGTCGGCGTTCGGAGCGATGTAAGCGTGATTCCCAAACTGCCGGGTGTTGGCAATATTCAGCATCATATATGACCCATTATATTTTTTAAATTTTTCTTCAGGGAATGTTAGATGTACCGGTTGATACCGAAAGAAAACCGCCAGACTAACTTTTATATAATTGATAAATCCCCGTGTTGTTTTTTCAAACTCTTTCACCACTTTGCTGTCAAATCCAACTCCCGCGACGTTAATGCACAAACGGTGGTTTACCGTAAAAGTATCTATGTCCTGAAATGTATTCTCCTTAATTTTTGTCAGAAGCTGATCCAGGTTTTTTCCGAAATTTGTTTCATTCGCAAAGCCATTTCCAGACCCTGCCGGATAAATGGCGAGTCTTTTATCGGTATGAATAAGTTGCTGCGCTACCGAGGAAATAGTACCGTCGCCACCTACAGCTACAAAAATCTCTACTCTATCGAAATGTTCTTTAATAAAACGAACGGTTCCTTCAACAGAATCCGAAATGTAATACAAGGGAGCATCTGTTTTATACTGAAGTTCATTCAGGAAAGGCTGATAGTTTTTTTTGGCCGAGTGTGGATTAATGATAAAGGCTACGTGCTTCATATTTTAACTAAAAGTTCTTGCTTATGGAATCTGCATTCTTTTTTTAAACTCAGGTGTCAGTACATTGGAAAGTTCTTTAAAAGGAATTGTAATTTGAATGATTCCTGATGAATAGGGCGCAATTTCATACTGTCCGTAAACGAAGGTAATCGCATCTGAATTAAAATGAAAGTTACGATTGTACGAAACGGAAGCGGGCTCAAAAAACTCGTTTTTTCGTTCTCCTGCATATTTTAAAAGCAATGTATTCCAATCTACTTGGGAAGGATTCAAAATATCTGAAAGTCCTATATATTTCTGTTCCCGTGTGTCAACAGTTTTGTAATTCTCGTAGGCATACCCGTGCGCTCCACCGGTATAACCGTATCCTGTATAACGCAGGGTGAGATAATAATTTTGGTCAGAATAACCCTCCATGACGCTGTGTCTGTCCCAAACCTGCGGAAAGTCCGGCATATATGATGCACTTTCTTTTTTCATCTCACTCATATACGCTTTCATATCATGTTCCAGTGCAGCCTGAACTTCGTTTCTGGAATACGATTTTAAATTATGATTTTCAGGCAGAACATCTTTATAGAGACTATCGAGAAGTGGTTTTTCCATCCCGGTGAACACCAGCACTTCGTTGCGGTATACAGCAGTCAGCGTATTGGAAATTATCAGGCTGTCCTCAACAGTAAGGGAGTCCATCGACATTGCTTTTGCAACAGGAACTGCTTCTGTTTCCTTGGTTGAGGTGTTCTGTTTAGGATTACATGACATGAGCAAATAAGCCAGAAGTAAGAAACTGAGATGTTTCATATTGATCAATTTTGAGCTCACCGAATATACAAAAAGCCGTCCATTGCTGACGGCTTGTATTTAAAGTTTAACGTTTTATACATCAATCCGGGCGTAGCGAGCGTTTTTCTCAATAAAATCCCGTCTCGGCGGCACCTCGTCACCCATCAGCATCGAGAACACGTTATCCGCTTCCGCAAGGCTATCAATGGTAACCTGTTTCAGGGTTCTGTTATCGGGATTAAGAGTAGTTTCCCAAAGTTGTTCCGCATTCATTTCCCCAAGACCTTTGTAGCGTTGTACTTCTACGCCTTTCCCGTCAGGAGCCATCTCAAGCGTTTTTTCTTCCCTTTCTTTCTCGTTCCACGCATACACTTTTTTATTTCCTTTTTTCAAGAGATAAAGCGGCGGCGAAGCGATATAAATGTAACCCTGCTCAATCAGTTCTTTCATATATCTGAAAAAGAAGGTAAGAATCAGGGTCGAAATGTGAGAGCCATCGATATCAGCATCCGTCATAATGACCACTTTATGATATCTTAATTTGCTAATATTCAAAGCCTTGCTGTCTTCTTCAGTTCCAATAGAAACGCCGAGTGCAGTATAGATGTTTTTAATTTCTTCGTTTTCATATACTTTATGAAGCATGGATTTTTCCACATTCAGTATTTTACCTCTCAACGGAAGAATGGCCTGAAAATGGCGGTCGCGGCCTTGTTTGGCTGTTCCGCCTGCGGAATCTCCCTCCACCAGAAATAATTCTGAAATTTCAGGATCTTTGGAAGAACAGTCGGCCAGTTTTCCGGGTAGTCCCGCGCCTCCCATCGGCGATTTGCGCTGCACCAGTTCCCGTGCTTTCTTTGCCGCCTGACGGGCTTTTGCCGCTAATACTACTTTCTGAACAATTAGTTTAGCTTCATTGGGATGCTCTTCCAAAAAGTTGGTCAGCATCTCGCCTACTATTTTATCTACCGCACCTGAAACTTCGGAGTTGCCGAGTTTTGTTTTGGTTTGTCCTTCAAACTGAGGCTCCATCACTTTCACCGATATAACAGCAGTTAATCCTTCACGGAAATCATCACCCGTAACTTCTACTTTTTCTTTCGCAGGAAGTCCCAGTTCATCGGCAAATTTCTTTAAAGTTCTTGTTAAAGCTCTTCTGAAACCGGCAAGGTGAGTTCCGCCTTCATGGGTATTGATATTGTTCACGTAAGAATGCAGATTTTCGTTGAAGGAAGTATTGTAGCGCATTGCAACTTCTACCGGAATTCCTTCACGTTCGCCTTCCATGAAAATAACGCTGTCCATAATGGCTTCGCGGTTTCCATCGATATATTCTACAAATTCTTTCAGTCCGCCTTCGGAATAAAATGTTTCAGATTTAAAAGTTTCATCTTCATTTCGCTCTCTTTCATCGGTTAATGTAATAGTAATCCCTTTGTTCAGATAAGACAGCTCGCGCATTCTGCTGGCAAGGGTATCATAATTATACACAAGTTCTGTAAAGATAGTATCGTCCGGCTGAAAGTACTGCTGTGTACCTTTTTTATCGCTGTCGCCAATTTTTTCCACGTCCGATTTGGCCTTTCCACGGGAATACTTTTGCTGATAAACATGGCCGTCCCGATACACCGTAGTGATCATTTCTGTAGAAAGTGCATTAACGACCGATACCCCAACACCGTGAAGTCCGCCGGACACTTTATAGGAATCCTTATCGAATTTCCCACCCGCACCAATTTTCGTCATAACGACTTCCAGCGCAGATTTTTGTTCTTTTTCGTGAAAATCCACCGGAATACCCCGCCCGTTATCGCGAACTTCAATGGCATTATTTTCCTTAATAGTGACGGTAACGGTGTCGCAGTGCCCTGCCAGGGCTTCATCAATAGAGTTATCCACTACTTCATAAACCAAATGGTGCAGACCTCTTACACCAACATCACCAATGTACATGGAAGGACGCATACGAACGTGCTCCATTCCTTCCAGTGCCTGAATACTGCTTGCTGTATATTGTTTATTGCTCATAATTTTTGCTTTCTGCATCAGCTTCACACCTGCCGCAGATATAAATTCTTTATTAAAAAAATGATTGTTTTTGCTAAAAGCAAAGACCAACAAAAATAGGGAAAATTGGTGAGATATGAAAGTAATTTAATAGCCGAAATAATGAAAAACAATTATGGTATATAAGGGAAGTTTATTATAAGATCGAATAAAAAAAAGTTCCCCGATCAGGAACTTTATCTTCTTAGTTTCTATATCAATATCATCAACAGATCTCCCTCAACTTTCTCCACTTTCACCAGGTGATGTTTGGATAAGTTTTTGGTGGCTTTATCCCATTTCTTACCGGAGAGCTGGCTTCTTTCTTTCACTTCGGATAGTGGCATAGGTTCGGATTGGGAGTCGAGAATTTCGATAATCACTCTTTCATCTTCGCCCAAATCAATCTGAGGTTTGGTTTTTTCCGGCTTCATTTGCGGAAAGAAAAGGACCTCCTGGATGGAAGCATTATTGGTCAGAAACATGATCAGCCTGTCCATTCCGATTCCCAAACCTGAAGTAGGCGGCATTCCGTATTCCAGCGCACGAAGGAAATCATGGTCGATGAACATAGCTTCATCATCTCCTTTCTCAGAAAGTTTCATTTGCTCCTCGAAACGTTCCCGCTGATCGATAGGATCATTCAATTCAGAATACGCATTGGCAATTTCTTTTCCGCATACCATCAGTTCGAATCGTTCTGTCAGGCCTTCTTTGCTGCGGTGTTTTTTTGTGAGTGGCGACATTTCAATCGGATAATCTGTAATGAAAGTAGGCTGTATAAAATGGCCTTCACATTTTTCGCCGAAAATTTCATCGATCAGCTTGCCTTTTCCCATCGTTTCATCTACCTCAATACCAATGGATTTTGCAAAATCAAATAATTCCTGCTCGGTTTTCCCGGTGATATCAAACCCTGTAAATTTCTGGATTGCTTCGGTCATGGAAATCCGCGGATACGGTGCCTTCCAGTTAATGGTATGTTCGCCAAACTGCGACTCTGTAGTTCCATTCACTTCTTTTGCGGTAAATTCCAGCAATTTTTCGGTGAAATCCATCATCCAGTGGTAATCTTTATAGGCCACATAAATTTCCATTGCCGTAAATTCAGGATTATGGGTGCGGTCCATTCCTTCATTTCTGAAATTTTTCGAGAATTCATACACCCCGTCAAAACCGCCTACAATCAATCTTTTCAGATACAGTTCGTTGGCAATCCTGAGATACAGAGGAATATCGAGGGCATTGTGATGCGTAATGAAGGGCCTTGCTGCAGCACCACCTGGAATCGGCTGCAATACAGGTGTTTCCACCTCAAAATATCCCGCATCATTAAAGAAAGTTCTCATGGCATTGAACATTTTTGTTCTTTTCACAAACACTTCTTTCACTTGCGGATTTACCGTTAAGTCCACATAGCGCTGCCTGTATCGGAGTTCCGGATCGTTAAAAGCATCATGAACCACACCATTTTCATCGGTTTTCGCCTGTGGCAAAGGTCTTAATGCTTTAGTAAGAAGGGTGAAATTTTTCACCATAACGGTCATTTCGCCAACCTGAGTTTTAAACAGTTCGCCTTCAATACCGATAATATCACCAATGTCCAGAAGATGTTTATACACTTCGTTATACAATTCTTTATCATCTCCGGGACAGATTTCATCTCGGTTAAAATAAACCTGAATTTTCCCTTCTGAATCCTGTAGTTCAGCAAAACTCGCCTTTCCCTGAATTCTTCTGGACATCAAACGGCCGGCAATCTTCACCTTTTTATTTTCCTCAAAATTTTTTTTGATGGATTTGGTAGTATCGGAAATAGTATATTCAGCAGCCGGAAATGCATCAATTCCCAAGGCTGTCAGTTTCTGCAATTTCTCGCGGCGGATGATTTCCTGTTCAGATAACGACATTTTGTTTAGCTTTAAAGGTGGCAAATTTAAGGATTTCTGTTGAGTTTAAAATAACCCGTTTTGATCCTGCAAAAAGTTTCTTACTTTCGCTGCCGGAAATTTTATGAAAATTCTTGTTTTTGACAATTACGACAGTTTTACTTATAATCTGGTTCAGATGACAGAGCAGATTGTCGGCAGTCGTATTGATGTCGTTAAAAATGACGAAATAAGCCTGAAAGAAATTGAGGAGTTTGACAAAATCATCCTTTCCCCAGGCCCGGGAGTTCCTTCTGAAGCAGGGATCCTTCTGGACCTTATTCAAGAATTCTATGACAAAAAATCCATATTCGGAGTCTGTCTAGGGATGCAGGCTATTGCGGAAACCTTTGGCGGAAGACTTATCAACCTGAAACAGCCATTTCATGGAGTAGCCACCAGGGCCATTAAAGTAAAAGAATGTGCGCTGCTGAACAACATTCCCGAATTTTTTGAAGTTGGGAGATATCACAGCTGGGCCGTATCCCGAGATTATTTTCCTGATGATCTGGAAATTACTTCTATAGATGCGGAGGGGCAAATCATGTCTTTGCAACACAGAAAGTTCGATCTTCACGGTGTTCAGTTTCATCCGGAAAGTATTCTCACACCCTGGGGAAAAACAATTCTGAGCAATTTTCTGAAATAGAATCTTTCCTTTTGCGTTTCCTATTCTTGGCATAATAGCAATATTTTGTACATTTGGACATCTAAATTATTTTCATGACCATTACCCAAAATAAAACGATACAATTTCAGGATCTTGGACTGACTGATTATATGGACGCTTTTGCAAAACAGGAAGAACTGATGCAGTCTATCATTGATCTGAAAACCAGAAACCGCGACCGCACCGACGGACACGCGGAAGAAACTCCCAATTATTTTCTATTTGTAGAACATCCTCACGTGTATACTTTGGGAAAATCCGGCGATGAACATAACATGCTCGCCAATGAACATAAATTAAAGGAAATCAATGCTACCTTTGTGAAAACCAACCGCGGCGGAGATATTACCTATCACGGTTTCGGGCAAATTGTCGGTTATCCTATTCTGGATCTCGATAATTTTAAATCTGACATCCATCTCTACATGAGAAATCTGGAAGAGGTCATTATCCGAGTGATTGCAGAATACGGTCTGAAAGGGGAACGCAGCGAAGGCGAAACCGGCGTTTGGCTGGATGTAGGGCGGCCGTATGCCCGAAAAATTTGTGCTCTTGGTGTGAAGACTTCAAAATGGGTCACCATGCACGGATTTGCGCTGAATGTGAATACTGATTTGAGGTATTTTGAATACATCATTCCGTGCGGTATCAAAGACAAAGCCGTCACTTCTCTCGCACGTGAACTGGAAAGAAATTTTTCTGAGGAAGAAACTGCCGAAGTGAAACAGAAAATTAAAAAACATTTCACCGAAGTTTTTGGAGCAAGTTTTGAAGACCTGAACAGGTAAACAGAAAAATCAATGTTCAGCAAAGAAGAAGCCGCCCAATTGAAAAAGGAATTCTGGACTGCTTTCGGGAAAAGTTTCCCGAGGAAGTGGATCCTGTATGATACCAAAATCAAGGATTTTTCATTCAAATTCAATGCAGACAATAAGAAAGCAGAAGTTTCGCTGGACATAGAAATGAAGGACGAACTCTTCCGAAATGCCTATTATGAAAAAATCTGGTCGCTGGAAACCATACTGGAAGAGTACATCGGCGAATTTTACAAAGAGGAATTGTATACGTTAGATAACGGTAAAGTGATCAGCCGAATCTGGACCGAGAAAACCGGTGTGTCCATATACAACAAAGCATCCTGGTGCGACATCTTTGAATTTTTTATCGAAAAAATGGAAAGCTTCGAACGCTTCTATCTGGAGTATGAGGATTTTATAAAGGATGTATAAGTGCCAGCCTATACGGTGGAATTGCGGCTGAGGTACTGTGGCGTTTTGGGATCTCATGTTTTTTCCACGCCGGTGGCTCCACACCACCGCCTCTATGCGGGAGTTGATTTTTTTCATCTATGCCATTACAAAAGAGTTTACCATCTGATACAAACCTACGCACCTTGCTTCAGGTAAACAAGCATGTAGCGATAGTGGAGGTCCTTTGACCGGTTTCTGTCCTAAGAGGCCTTGTTACGGTCCAAATACTGTCAGGAGGTGAAGCATGAATTCTGCTGCTGAAAAATGCGTTTTGTTCGGTAGTTGTTCGGGTCGTGTTCGGTAAACCTTCGGTAAAACGCCATTTTACCGAACACGTACCGAAGGATACCCGAACAGTATCCGAAGAAAATTGTTGGTTTGACCCGTCCTAAAATAACTATATAGGTTAATAAATTAATCCTGACATAACTATATAAATGTAGTTGATAATCCTAAATGAACTATACATCTGTATTTACTGGGCGATGCCCAACTGTATCAGAACGGTGCCTTGGTGGATCCGGGAAATCTTGCGCAAAACGGAGTTAAGATTTATCCAAACCCGTACGTAGTACTGAATATAGAACAAAACTATACCAAGCATTATTTTGACGGAAGCACCCGCTTTGCCAGCCGAGTGGAAGCAGATTCAAGTATCTTCGACCAAACCTCAAGGCCGCAGAAGGCCGGCAAAATTACCATTGTTGATCCCAATGCCGACCTGAAACGCTATCTGGAAAAGGCAGGGTTTACGGAAAAGGTAGAAAAAGAGTTTGCCAAAGCGCCGGTTTCTGCGGGTCTGTATTATCTGCATACCGACCATTTGGGCACGGCTACTTATGTTACCAATTCTAATGGAGACACATCGCAATTTTTTAAATTTACCGTTTGGTGAAACCCGCCGCAGGCGGGTTCGCCGATTCCGCTAAAAAAATAAAAATTCAGGAGGCAAACGATGGCAGAGCAGAACCTGCCGGGAGAATATGAGAACCCGTATAAGTTTAATGCGAAGGAATTAGACAGCGAAACCGATCTTTATTACTACGGCGCCAGATATTATAATCCAAGATTGAGTGTA
Organism: Bacteroidota bacterium; assembly: GCA_023411265.1. Lineage (GTDB taxonomy): Bacteria > Bacteroidota > Bacteroidia > Flavobacteriales > Weeksellaceae > Chryseobacterium_A. Next base: position 15,209 of record JAEYOX010000116.1, read on the forward strand.
TGGTATGGGGTGGATCCGTTAGCGGAGAAATATCCTTCTCTTTCTCCATATATTTATGTAGCAAATAATCCAATTATATATATCGACCCAGACGGTAGAGATATAGTTCCTTCAAAAGCGTTTTTAAATTCACGCTACGGAGGAGTTTACGGAAAATTAATGAAGGGCAATAGCCAGTATCAGAGTTATTTATCCAAGTACGCTAATTCAAAAGATTATAATTTTTATTTATACTTTAATGATAATAAAGTTTATCCTGGTACATTTGCAACAACTTACACTAAAACCTATATTACAAACACAAAACAAGGGAATAAAATATTAGGTCAGGCGGTCACTGGTGCTAAAACAGACTCGTATTATGCAGAGTATGTGTTTAAGCAAGAAGGATATAATATTTCTGAAATAGCGATTGCAGGCACGCTTATTCACGAAGCAATACACGGAAAAATTGTATCAATTTCAATAAAAGGTGAAAACGACAGCCACGATACATTCAATAAGTATCATAATGATTTTTTAAAAGCATTAACAGAGTACAATACTGATAATAATTTGGGTTATTCGGATCAGCAATTATTAGACTTGTCATGGCAAGGAACCGAAAAATCAAAACAATTCCAATCGTATATAGATAATTTAGCGAAAGAAAATAATATATAGACTCCAAGAAATAATTTGGCAGAAAACCGCCGATAACGAAACTAAATAATTCAGCGCAATGATGAACACAAAGATAGCTTATGGCTTAATTTTAATAATGTTCACAAATTTTTTCTATGGGCAGACGAAATCTATGAAAGTAGACTTTAGAGATGAGTAGGGGCTTGTTAGTTATTCATATGAAAGACTATATATTTTAGATTGTATAATAAGAGAAAAAGGCCTGTTTTCACGTGATACGTTAAATACTAATCAAACAACGGATATTTTCAGGGTTGTAAATAAAAAATGGTATTTTAAAAAAAATAATAGTTGGCATCTTTTTTTTGATAAAAAAAAACAAATTTAATCAACTTTAATAATAAACGGGGTTGCTCATAAATTATATTGGAAGAAGGTAAAATTGAAAAGAGAAAAGACTAAAGAACCAATTTTTGAGTTAAAGTTAACCCCTATCGGAATCAACATAAGTAGCGTCCCACACTATATGTTTTCTCCTTCCATTGGCTTTGTAGCGATTGATGGAAAAAACACTCTTCTGATTCGGACCAACCAAGAAATTTTCACAAGAGATGATTTTTACCGTACTAGGGGCTCAAAGGCAAAAAAAGAATAGTTATAGTCATTGTAAAAAGTATGAAAAATTTACTTATTCTGCTTCCTGCAGTAGGACAAAAGGGAAAGAACTTTGAAGCTCAATATGCTGGGCGATGCCCAACTGTATCACAACGGTGCCTTGGTGGATCCGGGAAATCTTGCGCAAAACGGAGTTAAGATTTATCCAAACTCGTACGTAGTACTGAATATAGAACAAAACTATACCAAGCATTACTTTGACGGAAGCACCCGCTTTGCCCGCCGAGTGGAAGCAGATCCAAGTATCTTCGACCAAACCTCAAGGCCGCAGAAGGGCGGCAAAAATACCATTGTTGATCCCAATGCCGACCTGAAACGCTATCTGGAAAAGGCCGGGCTTACGGAAAAGGTAGAAAAAGAGTTTGCCAAAGTGCCGGTTTCTGCGGGTCTTTATTATCTGCATACCAAACATTTGGGCACGGCCACGTATGTTACCAGTTCTAATGGAGATTCCAAGAAATAAACTGATTGTATGCACCTAATAAAAAAAGACACCTACATATAAATGTAAGTGCCTGATTTTCAAGTGAGCGCGCCAGGATTCGAACCTGGGACCGTCTGCTTAGAAGGCAGATGCTCTATCCAGCTGAGCTACGCACCCTTGTGGGCAAACTTCCGATCTTCACCGGAAAATGACTACTGTAATTTTAAAAAAACCGTCATATTTCAGACGGCATTTTTGTCGGGGTGGCAGGATTCGAACCTGCGACCTCCTGGTCCCAAACCAGGCGCGATGACCGGACTACGCTACACCCCGAGTTAACCGGTTGCGGAGGGTGTGGGATTCGAACCCACGCGACACTTGCGCGTCGACAGTTTAGCAAACTGCTCCGTTAACCACTCCGGCAACCCTCCTTGCAATTTTTGTAAGAACTGCTTTTCTC